>DATFWC010000099.1:0-9488 GCA_035259885.1 Xanthobacteraceae bacterium | reverse complement strand
AGGGGGCTGGCGGGCCAAGCAGTGAAAGTCAGTTCCGCGCGATGATCTCGCGCTCACCGCGGTGGACCATGCGCTCGGTTGCGACGGCCGGCGCAGAACGCCGCAGCAGGATCGAGGGGCGCCGGCCCTTGATGGCGTTGTGGCGGCGGCGGCGCGGACCCGGCTTGCCCAGGCGCACCAGGCCGAGCCGGTTGAACGCGTCGCGCAAACCCCCGTCGCGATCGGAGACCAGCAGCGGTAGCTTGAGCACGCGGCCCCACAGCCGCCACTCGGCGACTGCGTCACGCCAGTCGGACGTGGCGAACAGCGGCACCGAGAGGCCGCAATCGCGATGCTCGAGCGAGATGGTCGCGCGCTCGGGCGCGCCGCCCGCGGCCGGAACCAGTCGCAGCGCAATGCCGAGGAACGCCGTCACCGGCAGGTTGACGGCCATGCGCATGCCGCGCACCGCGCGGCGCAACACCACCCGTTCGCGCGTGAGCTCCACGTCGCGCGAGCGCCCGTCCGCTCCGGCATCGAGAGCCGTGAAACGGACGGGAAGCGCGAACGGGTCGAGCCGCTCGCCGCGGCTCGACCCTACGGGAGTGACCCCGCCGAGCACCATTTGACGCCTCGCAAACTCCCGACCGGGTCTGCGCCCGGTTGTTGCCGCCACCATGCCAGGAAGCCGTCGGAATCCGCTTAAAATCCCTGGTTAACCGGGCGTTCCGCCATTCCGTCAGCGAACAGCGTTGATGGATCCTTGCCGCCGCCGCACAGGCTGGTTTTCGTTGCCAATGAGGCCGGATATGCCGGCGTTTCGACCGTTTCCGGGGTTGTCACATCCTTAATCGCCGCTTACATCGGTGGTGGAATCGTCATGAGCTCTCTCCTCGACCAATCCGCGCTCACCGATCTGGCCGAACGGCTGGTCGGAGCCGCGCGCCGGGCTGGTGCCGACGCGGCGGATGCTGTGGCGGTGCGCTCGATCTCGCTCGGCGTCGAGGTGCGCGACGGGCACGTGGAGGAGAGCGAGCGCTCGGAGAGCGACGACGTCGGCTTGCGCGTCCTGGTCGGCCGTCGCCAGGCGGTCGTGTCCACCAACGACGTCAAGGGCGACGGCGTCGACGCGCTGGCGGAACGCGCCGTGGCCATGGCGCGTGCCGCGCCGGAGGATCCGTTCGCCGGGCTCGCCGATCCGGCCGAACTCGTGCGCAACATTCCCGACCTCGATCTGCTCGATCCCGACATGCCGTCAGTCGAACGGCTCGAGCAGCTCGCGCTTGCCGCGGAGGCGGCGGCGCTGGCGGTGCCCGGCGTTGCAAAATCGGGCGGCGCCTCGGCGTCGGCGGGCATCGGCGGCATGGTGCTGGTGACGAGCCACAGCTTCCACGCTGCCTATCTCGGGTCACGCCACAACGTCTCGACCATGGCGATTGCCGGCGAAGGCCTGGAGATGGAGCGCGACTACGACTTCGCCTCGGCGCTGCATGCCGGCGATCTCGACGATGCCGCGACGGTCGGACGGCGCGCCGGCGAGCGCACCGTCAAGCGGCTCAACCCGCGCAAGGTCGATACCAAGAAGGTGCCGGTCGTATTCGATCCGCGCGTGGCCGGCGGGCTCATCGGCCATCTCGCCGGCGCCATCAACGGCAGCGCCATCGCGCGCAAGACCAGCTTCCTCAAGGACAAGCTGGGCGACCGCCTGTTCGCCCCCGGCATCCGCATCATCGATGATCCGCTGCGCCGGCGCGGCCTGCGTTCGCGGCCGTTCGATGCCGAAGGCGTGGCCGGGCGCGCGCTCGCGGTGGTCGAGGACGGGCAGCTCCAGTCCTGGTTCCTCGACAGCGCCACCGCGCGCGAACTCGGCCTGAAGACGACCGGCCATGCGCAACGCGGCGTGTCGTCGGCACCGTCGCCGGGCGCCACCAATTTGCATCTTGCCCCCGGCAACGTAACGCCCAATGCGCTGATCGCCGACATCGACGAAGGATTCTACGTCAACGATCTGATCGGCATGGGCGTCAACCTGGTGACCGGCGACTACAGCCGCGGCGCCGCCGGCTTCTGGATCGAGCACGGCGAGCTCGCCTATCCGGTGAGCGAGGTCACCATCGCCGGCCACCTGTTCGATGTGTTCCGCACGCTGACGCCGGCCAACGACCTCGCGTTCCGCTACGGCACCAATGCGCCGACCGTGCGCGTGGAGGGTCTCACCGTTGCCGGTCACTGAAGCCGACATCCCCGTCGCCAGGCTGACCGGCTGTCTCGACAGCGCCGTGCGCGAGGCGGGGGCGCTGGCGCTGGGTAAGTTCGGTGCGCCGCTGCGGAACTGGACCAAGGGGAAGAACTCGCCGGTGTGCGAAGCCGACATCGCGGTGGACCATCTGCTGCGCGAGCGCCTCATGGCCGCAACGCCGGACTACGGCTGGCTGTCGGAAGAAAGCGCCGACGACCCGCGCCGGCTCACGGCCAGGCGCGTCTGGGTCGTCGACCCGATCGACGGCACCCGCGGGTTCATCGCCGGCCGCACCGACTGGGCTGTCTCGGTAGCGCTGGTGGAGAACGGCCGCCCGCTCGCGGCCGCGCTGTTCGCTCCGGCTACCGACGAGATGTTCGGCGCCACCACGGGGCAGGGCGCAACCCGCAACGGTCAGCCGATCCGGACGAGCGCCGGCACCGCGCTTGCCGGTGCGCGCTTCGCCGGGCCGCCGCGCCGGCTCGAGCATCTGGCCGCGATCGCGCCGGGCATCGAAACGGTACCGAAGATTTTTTCCCTCGCCTTGCGGCTTGCCGCCGTCGCGACCGGTGCGCTCGACGCGGCTCTCGCCGGTCCCAACAGCCACGACTGGGACCTTGCGGCGGCCGATCTTTTGGTGCACGAAGCCGGCGGCGCGCTCACCTCCATCGAGGGCCGGCCGCCGATCTATAACGAGCCGCATCCGGTGCATGGCGCCCTGTTCGCCGCCGGCGGCGCCCGGCACGCGGCCCTGTTGGACCTCGTGCGCGGCCGACAGACCGATTTCGCGTGATCTTGACGTAACGTCACGCACCCGCCGCGCGAAGGAGGAGCCATGGCGGAACTTCCGTCCAAACAATTGCTGCATCTTGTGTTCGGCGGCGAGCTCGCGCGGCTCGACGAGATCGAATTCAAGGATCTCGACAATATCGACCTGGTCGGAATCTATCCCAACTACGCGTCCGCCTATGATGCGTGGAAGGCCAAGGCGCAGCAGACCGTCGACAACGCGCAGATGCGCTATTTCATCGTCCATTTGCATCGGCTGCTCGATCCGGAGAGCATCGGGCGGTCGCCGCGGGCATGATCCCGAAAAGCGGTTGCCGGTTTTCGGACGCGATCATGCTCCGGCCATAGCCAGGCTGGACGACACCCGATGGCGTTGTGGAAGCGGATTGGCCGCGCATCCTGGGTGCAAACGGCGCTCGGCGTCACCGCGGCGGAATATTTGCGCTTGGTATGGTACACCAGCCGCTTCGTGGTGGAGCCTGCCGATTTCTACGACCGCGTCGAGCCGGAGCTTCCCGTCATCTTCGCGTTTTGGCACGGTCAGCACTTCATGATTCCGCTGTTGAAACCCAAGGCGTATCCGGCCAAGGCGCTGATCTCGCGCCATCGCGACGGCGAGATGAACGCCATTGCCACGGAACGACTGGGAATTGGCGCGATCCGCGGCTCCGGCGATCACACGCGGCGCTTCGACCGCAAGGGCGGCGTAAGCGCCTTTCTGAAAATGTTGACGGCGCTCGAGAACGATTGGAGCATGGGGCTGACCGCCGACATCCCCAAGGTGTCGCGCGTCGTCGGTATCGGTATCGTCAAGCTCGCCCAGGCTTCCGGACGCCCGATCTTTCCGGTGGCCATCGCCACCAGCGGCCGGATCACGCTCGGCAATTGGGATCGCTCGGTGATCAATCTGCCTTTCAGCCGCGGCGCTCTGGTTGGCGACGAGCCGGTCCGCGTCGCGCCGGACGCCGATGCTGACGCGCTCGAGCGTGCACGGCGCGAGCTCGAAGACCGTCTCAACGCCGCGACCGCGCGCGCCTACACCCTGGTCGATACGCAGGGGCGCCGTCATGGCTGAGCGCCTGCCGGCAACCCTGCGCGCCTATCGCCGCCTCGCCGCGGCTGCGATGCCGTTCACGCCGCTGGTGCTGCATCAGCGCATGCGCCGCGGCAAGGAGGACCCCGAGCGCATCGGCGAAAGGCGGGGCGAGGCGCGCATCCCGCGCCCGCAGGGCCCGCTGGTCTGGGTGCACGGCGCCAGCGTCGGCGAACTCGTCGCGGTCCTTCCACTGGTCGAACGCATCCGCGGCCGCGGCTTCAACGTCCTGGTCACGTCCGGCACCACGACGTCGGCAGAGCTCGCCGACCGGCGCCTGCCGTCCGGCGTGATTCACCAGTTCGTCCCGCTCGACGCGCCGCGCTACATCGCCCGCTTCCTCAATCACTGGCGGCCCGGCCTGGCGCTCATCGCCGAGTCGGATCTGTGGCCCAACATGATCATGGAGAGCGCGGCGCGCGGCATCCCGCTGATCCTGGTCAATGCCCGGCTGTCGGAGCGCTCCTATGTCCGCTGGCGCAAGGCGCCGGGCACCATCGCGGCGCTGCTCGACCGTTTCGACCTCTGCCTTGCCCAGTCGCCGCATGACGCCGACCGCTATACCGAGCTCGGCGCGCCGCATGTGGGCATGACCGGCAACCTCAAGCTCGATGCTCCGGCGCCGCCGGCCGACGCGGCGCGGCTCGCCGACATCCAGGGGGCGGTGGACGGACGCCCGGTCGTGGTCGCAGCGTCAACCCATCCGGGCGAAGAGGCCAGCGTCATCGAGGCGCATTACCGCCTGCGGGGACGCTTTCCTGGCCTGCTCACCATCGTGGTCCCGCGCCATCCGGAGCGCGGCGCCGGCATCGTCAACATCGCCGATGTCGCCAGCCTTCCCGCCGTGATGCGCTCGCGCGGCTACCTGCCCGGCAAGCGCACCGAGATCTACGTCGCCGATACGATCGGCGAACTCGGCCTGATCTATCGCCTGTCCCCGATCGTGTTCATGGGCGGCTCGCTGGTGCGGCACGGCGGCCAGAACCCGATCGAGGCGGCCAAGCTCGGCACGGCCATTCTGCACGGCCCGCACGTGTGGAACTTCGCCGACATCTATTCGGCGCTCGACGCCGCCCGCGGCGCGGAGGAAGTCGCCGATGCCACCCGGCTGGCCGCGCGCATCGGGGCCTGGCTGAGCGATGCCAAGCTGCGCCAGACCGTGGCGGAAGCCGCCTTCAAGACGGTCGACATGCTCGGCGGCGCGCTCGACCGCACGCTTGCAGCCATCGATCCCTATCTGATGCAGCTTCGCCTCGAGCAGCGGTGATGCGCGCGCCGGCGTTCTGGTGGCGCGACGCCTCCTGGGCCGCCGCACTGCTCGGGCCGCTGGCGAGACTTTACGGTGCCGTCGCGGCGCGGCGCCTGGCGCAGCCGGGACGCGCCGCCGGCGTGCCGGTGGTCTGCGTCGGCGGCCTTACGGTCGGCGGCTCCGGCAAGACGCCGACCGCGCTCATGGTTGGTCGCCTGCTTGGCGACCGACAGCCGGTCTTCCTCACGCGCGGCTATGGCGGCGCGCTCGCTGGCCCGGTGACGGTGGACCCGGCTCGGCATTCGGCGCGCGACGTCGGCGACGAGCCGTTGCTGCTGGCGCGCGTGGCGCCCACCGTGGTGGCGCGTGACCGCGCGGCTGGCGCCGCCGCGGCGCGCGCCGCCGGCGCCGGCGTGATCGTCATGGACGACGGCTTCCACAATCCGGCCGTCGCCAAGGATGTGTCGCTGGTCGTCGTCGCGGCCGATCACGGCATCGGCAATGGCCGTGTGTGTCCGGCCGGGCCGTTGCGCGCGCCGCTGGCGGCCCAGTTGGCCAAGGCCGACGCGCTGGTGGTGATCGGCGAGGGGACGGCCGCCGCGTTTGCTCCCGGCATCGCTGCCGTCATCGCGGCGGCGCCCGCGCTCCCGGTCTTCCGCGGCCGCTTGGCCGCGGATGCGGCCGCCCTGTCGGCGCTCGCCGGCCGACCGGCGCTCGCCTTCGCCGGCATCGGCCACCCGGACAAATTTTTTGTCACGCTCGCCGCCGCCGGCATTGCGGTGGCGGTGCGGCGACCGTTTCCCGACCACCATCGCTACACGGCGGCAGAAGCTGCCGCGCTCGTCGCCGAGGCGGAGCGCGCCAATCTCACGTTGCTGACCACGGAAAAGGATCTGGCGCGGCTCGGCCATGACGACGGCGGCGCGGCGCTGGCGCGGCACGCCCGCGCGCTGCCGGTCAGGCTGATGCTCGACGAGGAAGAACGGTTCGCACGGTTCGTGCGGGGAAAGCTGGCGCGATCTTAGTCTTGTTCAAGGGAAATGGCGCTGCAGCACCGCCTCGGGGCCGGCATAGGCCTCCTGCAGGTCGACGCTCCAGTATTTCAATTCCTCGAGCGGGATGGGCACGCCGGTCACGGCACAGCGTACGAATGCGCCCGGCCGGATGACGCGGAAATCGCCGTCGAGGAACTTGACCTCCGCCTCACCCGCCATGGGCGGGGGGCGGTCGTAGCGGTTGAGCACCAGACCACCTCCGTTGCGGCAAATCGCCTGCCGCGGGCGCGCCGAAGCACGTCCTCTAAGATAATGGCTCGGGCGCGGTGGGCAAACCCACCCCGATACAGGCGGTACCGGTCTTGTGCTAGCATGGCCGGTCTCGCGAAAGACGGCCATGCGTCGCGTCATCACCCCGGTCGTTGCGCTATCGGTGGCGGCGTTGCTGACCGCCGGGGCGGCCGCGGCCGAGGATGTCGAGATCCCGGCCGGCGATGTGACCCTCAAGGCGGTTCTGTTCCGGCCGGAAGGAGCCGGACCGTTCCCCGCCGTGGTCGGCCTGCACGGTTGCGGCGGTCTCATCAACCGCACGGGCCAGCTCGGCGCGCGCTACCGCGACTGGGGCGAACGGCTGGTGGCCGCGGGATTCGTGGTGCTCTACCCCGACAGCTTCGGCCCGCGCGGGCTCGCTTCGCAATGCACGGTGCGCGAGCGGCGGGCGCGCTCGTCGCGCGAGCGCGTCGCCGACGCCAATGCGGCGCGGCGCTGGCTGCAGGGCAAGGACTGGGTCAAGCGCGACCGGGTGGGGCTGGTCGGCTGGTCGAGCGGCGCCACGTCGACCTTGTGGACGGTGCGCCCGCGCGCCGCCGTGCGCGACGGCGCCCCGGACTTTCGCTCGGCGGTCGCGTTCTACCCCGGCTGCCGGCGACTGAACGATCTCGCCTGGAGCGCCCGCGTTCCCACCCTGATCCTGATCGGGGCGGCCGACGACTGGACTCCGGCGGCGGCCTGCCAGCAGATGGTGAAGGAGGCGCGCGGTCGCAGCGCTCATGCCGAGATCATCACGTATCCGGGCGCCCACCACGAGTTCGATCATCCCAACCGGCCGATCACCCAGCGCACCGGGCTTGCGTTCTCGGCCGACGGGTCCGGGCGCGCACACGTAGCCACGCACGCCGCAGCGCGCGCAGACGCGCTCCGGCGTGTGCCCGAATGGCTCTCGCGTTAACGCCCTGTGCCGCTGCGGGCGCGCCGCAAGCCATCTCCGTCGAGAGGCTCCCGGCGGAGGCTTGGCTTCAACGCGCCCGCGTCAACGACAAGCTCACGCCGTGCGGTCGGGAACCAGCACGTCGCGGGCGGGCTCCTCGGCGGCAGTGGCAGGCCGCGGCTGCGCCGGCAACTGCAGCACCGTCGCGTGCTGACCTTCGCACAGGCGAGTCACCAGCACGATCTGTCCGTTGGGGAACTCGAGCGCGTCATGATGGGCGCTCGGATGCTCCTCATTGATATGCCGGAACCGGGCGACGGTCTGGCCGATCCTCCGCTTCGGGAAGAAGCCAAACGCTGGCTCGCACTCCACCTCCTTCTCGAACGCGATCTCGGTGCCGGGAAGCAGGCAGACCGCGACATGCGGTTCGCCCTGGCCCGAAAACCCGCGCGTGATGGAGTTGGTGAACTTGGTCGATACGAGTTTGTCGCCGACCTTGGCGGGTCGCGATGCGACATGATGCAGACTGTAGTCACACATTGGAGGCACTCCTCTTGCTGCGCACAGCTTAATGCCCCTCGTGAGGCGTCCGCCCCTGGTTCCCAGGAGACCAAGCGACGGTGGCGAACTTGTGGTCGTGGGGGTCCGCTCTCATCATAAGTTTTTGTTTTTCACGCCATTCGTGCCATGCCCGACTTTGCCCTGAACGCGTGCTCCGGCCCTTGCGGCCCGCCACTTAAGACCGGTGGCCGAGTCGCGGGACCGGCTGTCGCACGCATGCGTCCGGGGTTAAGCTGGCGTGGTAACAGGCTCCGATGCTCAACGCTTGGGCACGACCGACGTGGTGAACGTCTGGCCAGTGCCCTCGAGGCAAGACACATGCCAGCGAATCCTCCGTTCCGCGCAGAGCACATCGGCAGCCTGCTGCGGCCTGCCGGCCTCGCCGACGTGCGTCGGCGCTGGGAGCGGGGCGAGATCGACCGCGCCGCGCTCGCAGCCGCCGAGGACCGGGCGATCGAGCAGGCGATCGGGCTGCAGGAGCGCGTGGGCCTCAAGCTCGCCACCGACGGCGAGTTTCGCCGCCGGTCCTACCACAGCTACTTCTACGCTCGGCTCGGCGATATTGTTCCCGACGTGGTCAACCGTGACGAGATCGGCTCCGGCCGGGCGACGCAGCCGCGGGCGGTGATTCGCAGCAAGCTCAGATGGACCGCGCCGATCCACGTCGCCGATTTCGCCTTCCTGCGCGCGCACACGCGGGCGCTGCCAAAGCTCACCATTCCGGGTCCATGCGCGGTGCATTTTCGCGGCGGCGATGCCGCCGTGACGGCCCATGCCTATGACGATTTGGACGAGTTCTGGGACGATACGGTCGCGGCCTTTCGCCAGGAGCTGGCAGCGCTCGCCGACGCCGGCTGCCGCTACGTACAGATCGACGAGACGGCATTTGCCAAGTTCGCCGATCCCGAGGTGCAGGCGTCCCTGGGCGCGCGTGGCGACGGCTGGGCGACGCTGCTCGACAAATATATCGCCGTGACCAATCGCGTGCTGCGCGCGCGTCCCGCCGCGTTGAGCATCGGCATGCACCTATGCCGCGGCAACCGCGGCGGACACTGGCACGCGGAAGGAAGCTACGACGCGGTCGCCGAAAAGCTGTTCAACCGGCTCGACGTGGCGTTCTTCCTGCTCGAATACGATTCGCCGCGCGCCGGCGATTTTTCGCCGCTGCGCTTCGTGCCGGCGGAGAAATCGATCGTGCTGGGCCTGATCTCGACCAAGACCTCGGCGTTGGAGGACAAGGATCAGCTCAGGCGCCGCATCGACGAGGCGAGCCGGCACGTCGCCATCGATCGCCTGGCGTTGAGCCCGCAATGCGGCTTCGCCTCGAGCGAGCAGGGCAACCCCGTCACGCCCGACGCGCAGGAAGCCAAGCTGGC
>DATFWC010000098.1:0-4484 GCA_035259885.1 Xanthobacteraceae bacterium | reverse complement strand
TTTGAAGAAAAGTCATTTCTCTACGGCGGCGTTGACATTGCCGGCCGGGGCCGCAAGGTTCCGGTTCACATCGAGCAAGGTATTTTCGGAGGCATGTTCAAGCGCATCCTGATCGCCAATCGTGGCGAGATCGCCTGTCGCATCATCAAGACGGCGCGCCGCTTGGGGATCGAGACGGTTGCCGTCTACTCCGATGCCGACAAGGATGCGCTGCACGTCGAAATGGCTGACGAGGCGGTAGCCATCGGGCCGGCACCGGCGACCGAAAGCTATCTGGTCATCGACAAGATCGTCGCGGCTTGCGTCAGGAGCGGCGCGCAGGCAGTCCATCCGGGCTACGGATTTCTCTCCGAGCAGGAGGCCTTTCCGCGCGCCCTCGCGGCTGCCGGCATCGTCTTCATCGGGCCCAATCCGCAGGCGATCGCCGCCATGGGCGACAAGATCGAGAGCAAGCGGTTTGCCGCCCAGGCCAAGGTGTCCACGGTTCCAGGCCATCTCGGCATCATCCAGGACGAGCAGGAGGCGGTGCGCATCGCCGGCGAGATCGGCTTCCCGGTGATGATCAAGGCCTCGGCCGGCGGCGGCGGCAAGGGCATGCGCATCGCGCATTCCGCAACGGAAGTCGCCGAAGGTTTTGCCCGCGCACGTTCGGAGGCCAAATCCTCCTTCGGCGATGATCGCGTGTTCATCGAAAAATTCATCGAGAACCCGCGGCACGTGGAAATCCAGGTGCTCGGCGACCGGCACGGCAACGTCATCCATCTGGGCGAGCGCGAATGCTCGATCCAGCGCCGCAACCAGAAGGTCGTCGAGGAAGCGCCGAGCCCGCTCCTCGATGCCGCCACGCGGCGGAAAATGGGCGAGCAGGCGGTCGCGCTGGCCAAGGCGGTCGGCTACGACTCCGCCGGCACGGTGGAGTTCGTCGCCGCCCAGGACCGCAGCTTCTACTTCCTCGAGATGAACACGCGCCTCCAGGTGGAGCATCCGGTCACCGAACTGGTGACCGGCATCGACCTGGTCGAGCAGATGATCCGCATCGCCGCCGGCGAGAAGCTCACGCTGCGCCAGGAGGACGTGACGTTCACGGGCTGGGCCGTCGAGAGCCGCATCTATGCCGAGGATCCCTATCGCGGCTTCCTGCCGTCGGCCGGCCGGCTGGTGAAATACCGTCCGCCGGTCGAGACGAGCCGGGACGGCCTCACGGTGCGCAACGACACCGGGGTCTACGAAGGCGGCGAGATCCCGATCTTCTACGATCCCCTCATCGCCAAGCTGGTCACCCACGGGCCGACGCGCGAGGCCGCCATCGATGCCCAGGCGGACGCGCTCGACGCCTTCACGGTCGAAGGCATCCGCCACAACATCCCGTTCGTCGCGGCGCTGATGCAGCTTCCGCGCTTCCGCGCCGGAAAGCTGTCGACCGGCTTCATCGCCGAGGAATATCCCGGCGGCTTCCACGCCGCGAGGCCGGATCACGACACGGCGCGCACCATGGTGGCGGTGGCTACCGCCATCGACCACGTGCTCGGCGAGCGCAAGCGCCAGATCTCGGGCCAAATGCCCGGCCGCATGGTGACGCGCGAAGCACGCCGCGTGGTGTGGCTTGGCGATGCCGAGCATCCGCTGGAGGTCGCGCGCGACGGCGACCGCATCGTCGTGACGTTCCGCAGCGGGAAGGGCAAGCGGCTGGCGCTGCGCTCGGGGTGGAAGCCGGGCGATGTTCTGTGGTCGGGGACCGTCAACGACAGGACCGTCTCGGTGCATGTGCGCCCGATCGCCAACGGCTTCGAACTGGCGCACCGCGGCGTCGAGGCCAAGCTCTACGTATTCACCGAGCGCGAGGCCGCAGCGGCGCGGTTGATGCCCCTGAACAAGACGGCCGACTCCGGCAAGGCGTTGCGCTGCCCGATGCCCGGCCTCGTGCTGTCGGTCGAAGTGTCGGAGGGCCAGGAGGTCAAGGCCGGCGAGACGCTGGCGGTCGTCGAGGCCATGAAGATGGAGAACGTGCTACGCGCCGAGCGCGACGGCGTGGTGAAAAAGATTCACGCCAGGCCCGGCGACAGTCTGGCGGTCGACGCCGTCATCATGGAATTCGTCTGACCCTCACGGGCGCGCGCGTCGCACGTGGTGGTGTCTCCGGCGCGGTCGGCGCATTACGCGTCGTTAAGTGTTTTTGCCTATTGAGAACGTCTACCAGCGGGCGAGCGCATCCCGGTCTGCGTCGCTGTCGGGAGCCCCGCGGCTTTCGACCGCCCGGCGGCGGCCGCACGCCCGACGCCGTCATGCGCGATGTCCAGTGAGGAGTGGCAAGCCGTGCTGATGAACCGCATCGATCGCAAGACCTACGCTTTGATCATGGTGGTGCTGTTGCTTGGCTCGATCGGGCTGGGGTTTGTTCCCGGACTCGATCGGGTGGCGAAGGGCGTGAATGTTGCGATCCTGATGGTGATGGCGCTTCTGACCGGCGCACGGCTCGTCGATGCCGGTTATCCACGATGGATCGGCATCGCGGGCGTATTCGGGCTCGCAATCGGCTTGCCTTGCCTTGCGACTTTGACCGCGCTCGCGGTGGTCGGCATGCGCGCCGCCGACATGGTGGTCCCGATCGGGCTTGCGTGCGGGGTCTTCGTTCTTCTGTTCTTCATCTGGGCCGGACTGCGGCCCGGCCAACGGGACCCGAACGATCGCCTCGACGAGGCGCGCATGAACGGTCGCTTCGCCACGGCTCCGAACGCTCGTGTGGATCGTATCGTCAACAAACGGGCGCCCACGTTTGGCCGGCGTTGACCAGACGTTTGCCGGAACCGACTTCGCCGGACATGCAAAGACCCGGCGTCCCGGGAACCTGCGCGACCGCCGGAGCGTTCGCCATGATGTCTGATCGAGGAGATCCCGTCATGGCCCGCTTGCAGCCCGCGCAGAAGCAGGAGCGCCAGCCCGGACGCGAGTCCGAGATGCGGCCGCAGCCGGACTATCGGCCGAAATTCCCCGGCTGCGGCAAGCTCAAGGACAAGGTGGCGCTGATCACCGGCGGCGATTCCGGCATCGGCCGCGCCGTCGCGGTCGCCATGGCGCGCGAGGGCGCCAAGATCGCCATCATCTATCTGGAAGAGCACAAGGATGCCGACGAGACGGTGCGCTTCGTGCAGCAGGAAGGCGGCGAGGCGATCAAGGTTCGCGGCGACGTTGGCGACGAGACGTTCTGCGAGACGGCCGTGGACAAGGCGGTCAAGACCTTCGGCCAGCTTGACATCCTGGTCAACAACGCAGCCGAGCAGCATGAGGTCGACGATCCGCTCGAACTGACGGCACAGCAGATCGAGCGCACGTTCCGCACCAACGTGTTCAGCTTCTTCTTCATGACCAAGGCCGCGCTGCGCCACATGGCGGCGGGATCGAGCATCGTCAATACGACGTCGATCACGGCGTTCAAGGGGCACAAGACGCTGCTCGACTATTCCGCCACCAAGGGCGCGATCGTGTCGATGACGCGGTCGCTGTCGGAGGTGCTGGTGGAGCGGGGCATCCGCGTCAATGCGGTGGCGCCAGGGCCGATCTGGACCCCGCTCATTCCGGCCTCGTTCGACGCGGAGAAGACCGCCAGGCATGGCGCCAGCGCGCCGATGAAGCGGCCCGGCCAGCCCAACGAGGTGGCGCCCTGCTACGTGTTCCTCGCCAGCGAGGAAGCCTCGTATATCAGCGGCCAGGTGCTGCATCCCAACGGCGGAACGGTGGTCGGCTCCTGAGCGGCCGGGAGGGGAACCTCCATCCCGGCGGCGCGTTGGCCTCACACACGCACATGCGAGGCCACCGTGCCACCCAAGCCGCCGCGCAGGCGGGCGCCCGACGTATTGCCAGATTCTTTGCCGCCCCCGGGCGAGCCGGACGTTCTGCCCGACAGCCTCGGCTGCGATCCCGACGGCATGCCGCCCGATTCATTGCCACCGCGGCCGTGCGACGGCGACGATGCGGTCAATCAGACCTGAGTTGAACAAAGACCTTTGCGATGGCTCAGAACAAGTTGAAAAACAAAGGCAAGCTCGGCCCCCCGCGCAGCGCGAAGCCGGCTCCTCCGGCCCCGTCCCGGGCCCCTCGGCGATGACCGGCATGTGGCCCCGTCCGGCCCTGACCAGCGACGCCCCGGATCATTGAAGGCCTGCTGCGCTAGGGCGCCACGCCGCGGCCGGACGGCGGGGTCTCGTAATCGCCGTTGCCGGGATGGAAGCGCACATTCCGGCTGACGAATCCGAAGCTGCCGGCGCAGTTAGTTCCTGCGCTACAGCCCTGGCCTGGTTTCTGCGACGATATCAAGCGGCAGCACCTCGACCTCGCCGCCGCCGGCATGTTTGGTCGCTTCCGTATAGCGCTTGAAGAAATCGCGGCTCTGCAGAGCCTTGAGGGCATTATCGTCCGTTGCGGCGGCAAGATGAAAGTAGTCGTCGCCGCCGCGGACCTTCATGCACCGATAGGATATGCCGCGCAGC
>DATFWC010000097.1:0-4694 GCA_035259885.1 Xanthobacteraceae bacterium | reverse complement strand
CCCGACGACGACGTGAAAGTGGGCGGCACCTACGAGCCGGGCGACGGCAAGCTCAAGGCGGTGACGACCTTCATCAGCCAGACGGACGAAGCGCCGGAGGTGCGCCACCAGAACTACAAGGAATCGCTGGACTGGTACGCCGCCATCACGGCGGACGTGTTCGGCTGATTGGCTCGGCGGGGCCAGTTGTGGTTTGACACTCGTCATACGCGGGCTTGACCCGCGCATCCATTAAAGCGTCGTCGGCTCATGCAAACCGGTGGATTGCCGGGTCAAGCCAGGCAATGACGAACATCAGTGCGTCAAATCCGTACGGCTAGCCGGCGGGCGACAGGAACAGCTCCATCTCGTGCATGAACTTGTCCCACGCGGGCTCGCCCTGCAGCGGCAGGTGATTGTTGCTGTCCAGGGCGACGAAGCGGGCTCCCGGAATGCACGACGCGATGATGCGCCCGTGGTTGAACGGCGCCACGTTGTCGTTGCGGCTGTGGGTGACGAGCGTCGGCACCTTGATCTGCGGCAGCAGGTGCATGACATCGATCTCGTCGCACGCGCGCCGGATCCGCACGGCGTTGCTGGACGACGTGGTGATGCGCTGCAGCTCGCTGAACCAGGTGATCTGCTCGGCCGTGCCGGTCGGCAGGTACAGCGTGCTGAAGGCCTGCATGAAGGCCGAGTTGCGGTCGCCCCAGCCGTGGCGGATGAGGGTGAGATAGGCCTCCGCCTGCTCGCGATCGCTCGCGGCTTCCCGCCGGGAGCGGCCGAGCGCATAGGCGCCGTGCAGCACGAGCTTGGAGACTCGCTCGGGATTGCGCGCCGCATAGGCGATGGCGACGGCGCTGCCCTGCGAGGCGCCGAACAGCGCGAAACGCTCCAATCGCAGCGCGTCGATGACGGTCTCGAGGTCGCGAATGAACGCATCGAAGGAAATGTCGTCCGCCGTCCAGTCGGACAGGCCGGTGCCCCGCTGATCGTAGCGAACGAGCCGGTGGCGCGACGCCCACCGCTCGAAGATCGGCGCCCACACCGGGCTCTGCCAATCGTATTCGGCGTGGTTGAGCCAGTTCGCCGTCTTGACGAGGACATCGCCGCTGCCGACCGCGGCCACGGCGAGGCGGACCCCGTCGGGCCCCGTGCAGAACGTGACCTCCTGGCTGCCGGCGAGACGGCTTTGCGCCGGCGGCTCGGCGGGCCGAACCTCGGCGCGGACCTGGGCCTGCCCCTGGCCTTGCGCGTGCACCTCGCCGACGAAGAGGAAGCCGCGGCGCGGGACGGTGCGCACGAACATCTGCTTTGCCCCGCTGTCGCCGATCGCCTGGCGCACCGCATTGATGCGCGTGTTCAACGTCACATGCGAAATGATTCGGCCGTGCCACACTGTCTCGATGAGCTCATCCTTGCTGACCACGCGCTCGCGGTTGGCCAGCAGGTACGACAGCAGGTCGAACACCTGGGGCTCGACATGCACCGGCCTGTTGCCGCGATGCAGTTCGCGTCGGCCCGTATCCAAGACACAGTCACCGAAGCGGAGAATCATCGGACGATGACCTTGAGAATCAGTGATGCCGGCCGGGACTTTCGCCGGGTGGCGCAATGCACGTTGATCGATGCCCGCGGCCCCAAGGCGATCCTCGTGTCCCGACAGGGTGTGATCATCGCGATCGAGGCTGAGCTGAGATTGTTGTGTAATGGAACTGCTCCCCTCTGGGGCCGCGCGTGGCCGGTGGCAGAGCGGCGACGGCCCGAACGGGCGCGCTACCGGAAAACGCAAGCTGAGATAGCACACCCGCCATGCCGGATTGAACCCCGCCGTCCTGGTCTCGCTGTCGCCGGTGGGGGCGTTTTGGTTCATGATATTTTCAATGAATGGTTCGTGCCGTCGCGACGCTAAGGCGCCGCGTGCCCGGTCAGGTTGCGTCAAGGGCATGGCAGGCCTGCGGCGTCGAGCCCAAGCGAATTCCGGGCGTTAAGCTGCAAACTCAAGGGATAACTTTAATGCTGCATCGCGTCAGGCGCCGATCCGTTCGAGCGAACGCGACTCGAGTCGCGCGGCCGCCACCATTCACAACGGCTATCGCCGGCCGATTTGGTGCGATCGAGCGCGTGCAAAATCAAACGTTTCTCAACCAAAAATCATCCGATCCCGAAATTCATCGCGTGGCAAAATCGGCAAGATGGCGGCTGCGGACAGGGCCGACACGGCTGAGTCGATGCCGGCACCATCGCGAACAAGCAATCGGTCCGCGCCGTTGCGATCCGGAAAAAATCGACGGAGGTCCCATGATGACGCTCATGCCGTCGCTGGCCATCATGGCGGCCGCGGTTGGATTGTGCCCGGCCAACGCTCCGGCGCAGGCGGCGCAGGCCTTGCTGCCGCACACCTTCGTGTCCGCCGTTCGCGGCGACGATGCCGGCGACTGCACCCACGCCACGCCCTGCCGCACGTTCCAGCGCGCGCATGACCGGACCGACTCCGACGGCGAAATCATGGTGCTCGATGCCGGCGACTACAGCGCGCTGACGATTGACAAGGCGATCACCATCGTCAATGACGGCGCCGGCGATGCCGGCGTGCTAACATCGGACGGCACCGGTATCACCATCAATGCGCCGGCAGCGGCTTCGGTCAACCTGCGCGGCCTCACCATCCAGGGTGTGGGTTTCGGCGGCGGCAGCGGGATCCGGTTCAACAGCGGTGGGACCCTGGTTGTCGCCAACTGCTTCATCCACAATCACGGCCACGCAGGCATCGACTTCTTCCCCATCGGCAACAGCAATCTCTCCATGTGGAATACGCTGGTGGCGGACAACGGCGGCCAGGGAATCATCGTCCGGCCGACCGGTGCAAGCGCCGTGACGGCGTCGTTCAACAATGTCGCCCTGTACAACAACAGCCGCGCCGGCCTGCTCGTGCGCGGCCTCGACAGTACCGGTACGATCGATGTGACCGTGACCGAGAGCACGGCGGCCAACAACAGCGACGGCTTCAGGCTCGATGCCGGCCACGCGGCGGCCAGCCTGGCGTTGGTCCGCGCCGTCGCCGCCGACAACCGGCTGCATGGCATCGCCGCCGTCGGCCGCAGCGCGCTGTTACGCGTCGCCGCCTCGAGCATCACCGGAAATGCGCTGAGCTGGATCGCCGGTGACGGCGCGCTTGTCCAGAGCTTCGGCGACAACACCATCGCCGGCAACGGCGATGGCGACCCGCGGCCGCCCGGCGTGCCGAAGTACTAGGCCGCCATTTGGGCCTGCCCGCTGCTCATCTTAAGGGAGATTTCGATGACGAGGATCACGTGGTGCGCGTTCATTGCCGCATTGACCGGAGTGTGCCTGCCGCCGCTGCCGGCGCAGGCGCAGCTGTCACGCACCTTCGTTTCGGCCACCACCGGCGACGCCGGCCGGCCCGGCGCAGGATCATTGAGCGTATCAGTTCCCGGGCGTGGCGCTGGCCGCCGCGATGTCATATAACGTGTCCTGCGTGGCGTAACGGCGGCCGCCCGGCCGCCGTTGCGCTTCGTGCGGTTGCCGGCGGCCGGACGCTGGCGGCCGGCAGCTCCGCGAGACATCGCAAATGGCCAAGCTCAATCTTTCCGTCGCCGTCGGCGACTATGACCGCACGCGGCCGTTGATCGACGGCTCGGTGTCCATCGACGGCGTCGATCCGGTGTACATGACTTTGGCGCCGGAGGAGATCTTCTTCCGCGCCTTCCGCAACGCCGAGTTCGACGTATGCGAATTGTCGCTGTCGAGTTCGACCGTAAAGCTGGCGCAGGGCCAGTTCCCCTATGTCGGGGTGCCTGCCTTCGTGTCGCGCGCGTTCCGCCACACCTCGATCTACGTGCGCACCGACCGCATCAAGCGGCCGGAGGACCTCAGGGGACGCAAGGTCGGACTGCCGGAATATCAACTGACCGCCAACGTCTGGGCGCGCGCCCTGCTGGAGGATGACTACGGCGTCAAGCCGTCGGACATCCACTGGATCCGCGGCGGCATCGAGGAACCGGGGCGGCCAGAAAAGATCACCGTCAAGCTGCCCGCCGGCGTGCGTCTTGACAACGCGCCGGACGGCGCGACCATCTCGCAGCTGCTGGCGGACGGCGAGATCGACGGCTTCATCGCGCCGCGTCCGCCGACCCTGGGCAAGGCGCATCCGCATATCGGCTGGCTGTTCGCCGATCCGACCGCGGCGGCGAAGGATTATTTCCAGCGCACCGGCATCTTTCCCATCATGCACATGACCGGCGTGCGCCGCGAGCTGGCGGAGCGCCATCCCTGGCTTCCCGCCGCCGTGCTCAAGGCGTTCGAACAGGCCAAGGCGCTGGCGCTGGCCAAGCTCGCCGACACGTCGGCCACCAAGGTGACACTTCCCTTCGTGGAGGAGCAGCTCAAGGCCGCGCGCGAGCTGATGGGGCAGGACTTCTGGTCCTACGGCGTGGCGCCCAACCGCAAGACGCTGGAGACATTTTTGCGTCACCACCACGGGCAGGGCCTGTCGTCACGCCAACTCGGCGTCGAGGAGCTGTTCCACCCCTCGACCTACGAAACGTTCAAGCTGTGAGGGTGCGCGTCACGGGGTCAAGGCTGCTATCGTATTGTCCGAAGGGTGCCGGCTGCTATCATTCGCGCTGACTTGCGGTCACGCGGAGCACCCGTTGCCCGACGTTCCAGAAGGTGGAGACGGCAAAAGCGCCAAT
>DATFWC010000096.1:0-2704 GCA_035259885.1 Xanthobacteraceae bacterium | reverse complement strand
GCCTCGATCCCGACCCGTTCATCGTTTCGCTGGTGCAGGTGGCAACATCGCTTCCGCTGTTCCTGTTCGCTCTTCCGGCCGGGGCGCTTGCCGACATCGTCGATCGCCGCCGGCTGCTCATTGTCATCCAAGTAACGATCGTGGCGCTGGTGGCGGCATTCGGCGTGCTCGTCTGGCAGGGACGGGTCACCCCGGACCTGCTTCTCGCCTTCACCTTCCTGGCGGCGACGGCAGCGGCGCTCGTCACGCCGGTTTGGCAGTCGATCGTTCCGCAGTTGGTACCGCGGCAACAGCTGCAACCGGCCGTCGTTCTCAACAGTATTGGTCTCAATATCAGCCGCGCGGTCGGGCCGGCACTCGCCGGCATCATCATCGCGGCCTGGGGCATCGCCGCACCGTTCTGGGTGAACGCGCTCAGCACCCTCGGCGTCATCGCTGGACTTGTGTGGTGGCGTTCACAGCAGAGCGGCAATCCTCGTCTTCCCCCCGAGCAATTTTTCCGTGCGATCGGCACCGGCCTGCGTCACGGCCGCCACAACCCGGCTCTCCGTGCCACGCTGATCCGGGCGGCGGGATTTTTCATTTTTGGCAGCGCCTATTGGGCGCTGCTGCCGCTCGTTGCACGCAACCAGGTGGCGGGCGGACCCGAGCTTTACGGCATTCTGCTCGGCGCGATCGGCGCAGGCGCGGTGGCCGCCGCTTTCGCCCTGCCATGGCTCAAGCGGCATCTCGGAGCGGACCGGCTGGTCGTGGCCGGCACCGTTGGCACGGCCGTTGCGCTGATGCTGTTTGCGTTCGCGCGGCAGCCCGCCATGGCGCTTGCCGCCAGCCTGATCGCCGGCGTGTCGTGGATCGCTGTGCTGGCGACGGTCAACGTTTCGGCGCAAGTCGCCTTGCCGGGCTGGGTGCGCGGCCGGGGTCTTTCGATTTTTGGCACCGTGATGTTCGGCTCTCTGACCGCCGGCAGCGCCGCGTGGGGCAAGGTCGCCGCACTGACCAGCCTCCCGACGGCTCATCTCATTGCCGCGGCGGGAGCCCTGATTGCGGTTCCGGTTCTATGGCGGTGGCATCTGCAGACCGGTGCCGAGCTCGACCTCACACCGTCCATGCACTGGCCCGAGCCCGTCCTGTCGGGCGCGGCCGAGACCGACCGAGGACCCGTGCTGGTGACCATCGAATATCAGATCCGGCCGGAAGACCGCAGTAGGTTCCTCGACGCGATTGGGAAGCTCGCGGGCGAGCGGCGGCGGGATGGTGCGTTCCAGTGGGGCGTATTCGAGGACCTCGCGCAGGAGGGCCGCTTCGTCGAGACGTTCATGCTGGATTCCTGGATCGAGCATCTGCGCCAGCACGAACGGGTGACGCACGCCGACCGCGACTTGCAGGACACGGTCAATCGTCTTCAGGCCACCGGCGCCCCCAAGGTGACTCACCTCATCATGCGCGAACCAGGCCGGGAGTGAGGCCGGGCGCGGGCAGGCGGCATTGCCGCCAAATCGGCCGAAGCAGCAAAAACGTACAGGGCGCCGCAAACCGAGACAGCGGAGGTGCCCTCCTGCGCCAGGGTCGATACCGTCGCACTCGGCCATTCCCGCGTCGGCTCGAAGATGAGGATCGGCGCAAGAACGTACCAAGCGGGGCAAGATCATGCGCGCAGTATTGGCTGACACCACGTTAAGAATTCGGACGTGTCGTGCGCAAGACGGACGCCGGTGTCATGATGCAGGAACTCGCGCGTTACAGCCCCGAGGTCGAAGGCACCGGCGCCGATTTTGATGGCTTTGCAATGCTCGCCAAAGGGGGCAAGCGACGCGAGGCCAGTTTCGATAAGCGGGCCGTAACCTCGATCACGCGGCGGCCCATCAGGGATTCCTACCGTCAACTTGGTGACGTCCAGCGCTCGCGTGAGGAGCTCTGCCGCCAGTTGTGCATCCTGCTCCGCCAACTGAACTACCAAGCGTGCGCGGGATATGACAACCTGGCTGAGGCGTACGGCAGATAGCCAAGCCGCCAGGTTTGTCCGGCCTGATCTGATCGCTTCGCGCTTGACACGGCCTGGCGAGGGGAAGCACCCAACGTGGGTTCTTGGAGGAAGCCATGGCGCACGCCAAGGCGAGCATTGGCACGGCGAATTACGCGGTCTCGATCACGGCCGGTCATCACGAGCTCAACGCGGACGAAGGCCCTGAACTGGGTGGCAAGGATGCCGGACCCGCGCCGTATGAGCTGCTGTGCTCGGCGCTGGGCGCGTGCACGGCGATTACGCTCCGCATGTATGCGGAACGCAAACAATGGCCACTGCGCGCGGTGCATGTCGACGTGCGTTTCGGGCGGGAAGGCGGGGAGGGCGCGATTGCGCGCGTTCTGAGCTTTGAGGGCGACCTGGACGACGAGCAACGTGCACGGCTGGCGGACATCGCCGAGCGCACGCCCGTGACACTCACGCTCAAGCAGGGCGTGACGATCACGACGGTGCTGAGATGAAACTCAGTGGTAGCCGATGTCGGTCCGCACCTTGCGGCGAAACAACCAATAGGACCATGCCGCGTACATGATATGACTCGAGAGAAGAAACACGATGCCGACCAGCAGGAAGGCTTGTGTGCGCTCGGACGATGCCGCTTCCCACGCCGCAGAGGCGTACGCCGTCGGCGGCGCACGTCCGGCATGACGACTCTCCGTACCGTCTGCGCCAGGCGTGAAC
>DATFWC010000095.1:0-3165 GCA_035259885.1 Xanthobacteraceae bacterium | reverse complement strand
CTTGTGGCTGGTGGTGCTCCGGCGTTGGCGCAGGGCGCCGGCGACCAGAAGCCCCAGGACCAGAAGGCATCGCCCGGCGATCTCGCCAAGGAGCAGAAGAAGATCGACGAATTCGCCGAGGCGATCCGCGTCCTCGGCGGTCCGGCGTCCAATCCGGAATGCGTCTGGCTCGGCCGCCACGTGGTCAACAACATGTGGCGCAACGACCTCGACACCGCCTTCCGGCATCTCGACCTGTACGACCGTTTTGGTTGTCCGGGCGGCCACATCCAGGCCGCCTTTCGCTGCCTGGTGCGCCAGCCGCCGATCGATCCGAAGGCGGCGGAGACCCTGAACGCCCGCGTTCATGCCTGCTGGATCAACCCCACCGAAGCGCAAACGGCACAGCCGGCGCAGGCGTCACAACCGCCCGGAACCAAGTCTCAATAGACACGTTAGAAGCTCGGCAAGTTGTCAGTATTTGTCGGGAGGATAAGCAGCGTTTCAGTGAACATATGTTCAGTGAACCGCCTTCAAAACGCCATGACACATTACTACTTGAACGTCTGCCTTCCCGAGAGACGCTGTGCAGCGAAGCCTCGGTCGAGCCCAGGGGACGGGTTCGGGCCTTAGCGTTTCTCAGCCCCATCTGGTTGCTCAATGCGCCTCGCAGCGGGTGTAGTAGCGCTTGTGGTATGCGTGCATGCAGGGCTGTGGACCCTGCTGCGGGATGAATCCAAGGCTCCGAACGTCGAGGCGCCGCTCGCCAGCGTTTCGTTCTCGCCCTACCACGGTTCAACCCATCCGGACGCCGGCAACCGCCCGACGCCGGCGCAGATCCGCTCCGACCTCAAGATCATCTCGCCCTATACGCGTGCGATCCGCACCTACTCGTCAACCGGCGGCGTGGAGCTGGTGCCGGGCATTGCCACCGAGTTCGACCTGCGCGTTACGGTCGGCGCCTGGCTCGACCGGGACGAGAAGCGCAACGAGAAGGAGCTGCGGGCGGCGATCGACCTCGCTAAGAAGCACCGAAACATCAACGCCATCGTGGTGGGCAACGAGGCCATCTACCGCAGCGAGTTCGAGCCCGGCGACAAGGTCGTCAAGGCTGTCGTGGACGGCAAGGAAGATATCTATCGCCGCGAGGCGAAGCCGGGCGACGAGATCCTCGAGGCGGACGAAGCCGAGCGGATCCGGCAAGCCCTGGTCTCGGAGGATGTGAAGGCGGGCAAAGAGGACGTCGGCGCCGCGCTGAAGAAGGCAAAAGAGGACATCGCCACGGCGCGGCTGGTCAAGGTGATCCAGCGGGTGAAGCGCGAGAGCCCGGTCCCGGTGACTACCGGTGAAATCTGGAGCGTGTGGCGGGATCACCCCGAGCTTGTCTCGGCGGTCGACTACATCACGGTCCACATTCTTCCCTACTGGGAAGGCAAGCCCAGCGCCGTCGCTGTCGACGAGGCCATCGGCGCCTACAATAGGCTGCGCCAGATGTATCCTGGCAAGCGCATCGTCATCGGCGAGTTCGGCTGGCCCAGCGCCGGCTACAATCTGAAAGACGCCAACCCGGGCCGCATCGAGCAGGCGGAAGTCCTGCGCGACTTCGTCGCCCGCGCCGAGGCGCTCGGCATCGACTACAACATCATCGAGGCGACCGACCAGCCGTGGAAGATCTTTGAAGGCAGCGTCGGACCCTACTGGGGCCTGTTCGACGCCGACCGCAAGCCGAAATTCTCCTGGACCGGGCCGGTGATCCACCCCGAGCATTGGAAGCTCGCCGGCGTAGCGATCCTGCTCGGCTTCCTGCTGTCAGTGCCGATCCTGCGCGCGCGCAATGCGACCGTCGGCGAAGCCGGGTTGCTGGGGGTCTGCGCCAACGCGGTCGGCGCCTGGGCGGCGGCGGTGTTCGGGTTCTGGAGCGGCCACTACTTCGTGGTCGGCGCCGGTATCGCGCTCGGCCTCGGCGGCGCCCTGCTGGTGCCGCTCATGCTGATCGCGCTGTCGCGCATGGAGGAGATTGCAGCGATCGCGTTCGGCGAGAAGCGCCGCAACCTCCTGTTCGCCGCCGAAAGCCCCGCCGCGACCCCGAAAGTGTCGATCCACATTCCCGCCTATCGCGAGTCGCCGGACATGCTCAAGGCGACGCTCGATGCGGTCGCGCAGCTCGACTATCCCAACTTCGAGTGCATCGTCGTCATCAACAACACGCCCGATCCGGCGTTCTGGCAGCCGATCGAGGCGCACTGCCGGGTGCTCGGTGAGCGCTTCAAGTTCGTCAATGCCGAGAAGCTGGCGGGCTTCAAGGCCGGCGCGCTGCGCCTGGCGCTCGCGCACACCGCAGACGACGCCACGGTGATCGGCGTCATCGACGCCGACTACGTCGTGAATCGCGACTGGCTCAAGGATCTCGCCCCCGCCTTTGCCGACCCGGCGGTCGGGCTCATCCAGGCGCCGCAGGATCATCGCGACGGCGACCGCAGCGTCATGCACCATGCGCTCAACGGCGAATATGCCGGCTTCTTCGACATCGGCATGGTCGAGCGCAACGAAGCCAATGCCATCATCGTGCACGGCACCATGTGCCTGATCCGCCGCGCCGCGCTCGAGGCAGCGGGCGGCTGGTCAAGCGACACCATCGTCGAGGACACCGACCTTGGCCTGAGCATTCTGGAGCTCGGCTGGCGCGCGCTCTACACCAATCGCCGCTATGGCCATGGCCTGCTGCCCGACACGTTCGAAGCCTACAAGAAGCAGCGCCACCGCTGGGCCTATGGCGGCGTGCAGATCATCAAGAAGCATTGGCGCCGCTTCCTGCCCGGCGCCAGCCGACTGACCGTGGACCAGAAGCGCGAGTACACGCTGGGATGGCTCAACTGGCTGGGCGCGGAGAGCATCGGCGTCGCGGTGGCGATCCTCAATCTGCTGTGGGTCCCCGTCGTGGCCTTCATCGGCATTGCCATTCCGGACAAGATTCTGACCGTGCCGATCATCGCCGCCTTCCTGGTGTCGCTGATGCACTTCGTGATGCTGTACCGGCTGCGGGTAGCGATTTCCGTCGGGCAGATGACGACCTCGGTGTTCGCCGCCATGGCGGTGCAATGGACGGTCGCCCGCGCGGTGTGCGACGGCCTGATCAAGGACCACCTGCCGTTCGCCCGCACCGCCAAGGGCGGCCTGGGCCGGCGG
>DATFWC010000094.1:0-3255 GCA_035259885.1 Xanthobacteraceae bacterium | reverse complement strand
CTCCATGGCCGGACCGAAGATCCACAGGAACCACATGTTGGAGATCAGGTGCAGCCAGCCGCCATGCATGAAGGCATTGATGAGGAACGGCCACCAGTTCGACGGATTGAGGCCGACGCGCAGCGCCAGCGCCGGATGGGTGTAGCGCACCGGCACCAGGGCCAGATGCACCAGCACGGCCTCGAGCGTGCGCGGCGGCAGGCTCCACATCCACAGGAACACGATCGTGTTGATGGCGATGATCGAGAGCACGATCGCCGGGCGGGCGGCGCGCGGCGCCGTATCGATGAAGGGAAACACGGGTCCTCTCCGGTGCTCCCGCTACAACCCGCCGACGTCCGCCCGGTTCCCGGCGCTGGCGCGCCGGCGCCACCTCATGGCGCCGCCTGCGGCAGGCGCGCCCGCATCGCGTGCAAGACCTGTTCCGCCGCCGCGACGCCGCTGCGATAGGCGCCATGCGCAGTCGAATAATCGTGGATCGAGCAGGCTTCGCCGGCGAAGAACAGGCGGTCGTCGACCGGAGCCGCCAGCACGGCGCGCAAATCCGCACAGCCGATGTCGGCATGGGAATACGAGCCGAGCGCCCATGGATCGCGCGCCCAGGCCGAGGCGGCGATCGGGTGCAGGCGCTTGCGCATGTCGTTGCCGAGCAGCGCTGCCAGCTGATCGATGGCAAAGGCCGCGAAGCCGTCGTGCTGCTCGAGCTCGCGCGCCAGCTTGCCGCCGAAATAGCCCTCGATCAGCGGCGCGCCGAACGGCCGCAGGTGATAGGTGCCGGTGGCGGTGCGATCGGTGGCGCCGAACAGCCGCGTCTGCACCGGCAGGGCGTCCGGCTGATCGACGCCCAGAAAGACCTTGTCGGCGAGGCCGAGCGGCAGCGCCGCCGCAGCCTTCTGCTTGGCCGGCAGCGCCGGCGCGAAGCGCAGCGTGCCGTCCGCGATGAGCGTCGGCGGGACCGTGACGATCACGGCGCTGGCGGCGAGCGTTCCGCGTGGCGTCGTGACGTGCAGGCGCGGACCGGCATGGTCGATAAGCGCGGCCGGACAGTCGAGCCGCACGTCGAGCGGCGCCGCATGGGCCTCGATCAGCGCGCCGTAGCCTTTCGCCACCCGCCAGTTCACGCCGGTGTTGCGATAGCGCGCGAAGTCCTGCACCGACAGCCGGTCGAGCTCGACGCCGTTGACGTAGGTCGAGAGCGCGTCGAGCAGACCGTTCCAGCGGCCGGCGGGCTCGAGCAGCTCGGCGGCCGCGCGGTCGCGCCCCTCGCGTCCGGCGTCCCGGACGCGGTCGTCGAAGCGGTCCCAGGCGTTGCTGAAATCCTCCTGGTCGGCGGCGGAAAAATTGAGCTGATGCGCCCGCCGGCTCCACGGCGGCGGCGTCGGGTCGATGTCGAAGCCGAGAGTTTTCGCAATGCCGGCCCACTCGTTCTCGTCGGCGGAGTGCAGCCAGCCGCAGCCGAGATCGAGCGGCAGGCCGCCATGGGTCAGCGTCCAGGCGCGCCCGCCGACCCGGCTGCGCGCTTCCAGCACCACCACCGACAGCGCGCCGTCGAGCCGGCGCGCAGCCGCCACGCCGGCGGCGCCGGCCCCGATCACGATGACGTCAACCTCGTGCATGCGCCTGTCATCGTTGCGCCGCGGCGGCGTGTCAACTGTGGGCGGACTGCAGGTGCGACAAATCGCGCCCGATCGCCCGTCGCGGCCTGAGCGTTTGGCGTCTGGCACACACGCCACAACCATCGTTCCATAATCTTCGGAGGATGCCCATGGTCACCCAATCTACCGAGCGGACTTACGCCGCCTCGCCGGCTGCCGCGACATCGGGTGTCGACGGCTTCGCGCTTCGCGCCTACGATCACCTGTTGCTGGTGGCGCGCTTGGCGCTCGGCGTCATTTTCATGGTCAGCGGCTATGCCAAGCTGATGGGGCTTGCGGCATTCTCGGCGAGTCTCGCGGCGCGCGGCGTGCCGGCCGCCGCCGAGTTCTGGGGACCGGTCGGCGCCTCGGTCGAATTCGTGGGAGGCATCCTGATCGTGCTCGGCCTGGGGACGCGATACGCGGCGCTGCTGATGATCCTGTTCGTGATCGTCGCCACCGGCATCTCGCACCGGTTCTGGGAGTTCGCCGATCCGCGCGAGTTTCGCACCCAGCAGAGTCAGTTCTTCAAGAACCTGGCGATCATCGGCGGGTTCGTGTGCCTGCTGGCCACGGGAGGCGGAAAATTCTCGCTCGACGCTCTGTGGCGGCGCGCCAGGGGATGACGCATGGCAAGGCTCGACGGGAAGGTCGCGATCGTCACCGGCGGCGCTCGCGGCATCGGCCTGGCCGTGGCGCAGCGCTTTGTCGCCGAGGGGGCAGCCGTGATGATCGCCGACGCCGAGGACGAAGCCGGCAGGGCCGCGGCGCGATCGCTGGGCGAGGCCACGTGCCGCTTCATGCGGACGGACGTGGGCGACGCCGGCGATGCCAAAAAGCTTGTGGCTGAGACCTGCGCGGCGTTCGGCAAGCTCGACGTGCTGATCAACAATGCCGGCATCATCCATGCGGCCGATTTTCTCGAGCTTCAGGAAGCCGATTTCGAGCGCGTGCTGCGCGTCAACCTCAAGGGCGCGTTTCTTGTCGGCCAGGCGGCGGCGCGGCAGATGGTGGAGCAGACCAAGGCCGGTTGGCGTGGCGGCGCCATCATCAACATGAGCTCGATCAACGCCACCGTCGCGATTCCCAACCAGGCGCCCTATTGCGTGTCCAAGGGTGGGCTGTCGCAGCTCACCAAGGTCATGGCGCTGTCGCTTGCGCCTTACGGCATTCGCGTCAATGCGATCGGGCCCGGCTCGATCATGACGGCGATGCTGGCGACCATCGCCACCGACCGCGAAGCCAAGCGCCGCGTGCTCGCGCGCACGCCGCTCGGGCGCATCGGCGAGGCGGAGGAAGTCGCATCGGTCGCCGCGTTTCTTGCATCGAGCGATGCCAGCTACGTCACGGGTGAGGTAATCTACGTAGACGGTGGACGGCTCGCGCTCAACTACACGGTATCTGTGCCGGACGAAGCGCTCGATTAACACAGCATCGTCACATTTCGAGCAAACCAGTTCCCGATTCTTTTAGTCATACCGACCCTGCACGGGGGGCTTCGGCCTCTCCATCCAAAACCGAAACAAAAATCGTGGTGGACATGAGCCGACTGAACCTGTCGACAATCCTGCTCGTCGTCGTTTGCCTCAACCAACCGGCCTTCGCCAATTCGGAATCGGAA
>DATFWC010000093.1:0-5516 GCA_035259885.1 Xanthobacteraceae bacterium | reverse complement strand
GGGAGCGTGCCGAGCTTGCTGCTACATTGGAGAGCCGCCGACGGATTTAACGGATTCCTTACGCCAATCCACCTTGACGCTTAGGTAAATTTTAAGTCGCCAACGCTACTCTCCGGTGCAGTTGGTCAGTCGAGTTTGTGAGAGTAACATGACTGAGCCCTATCGCCCGAGGGTTAAGTACGTCATCGGGCCGGACGGAAGTCCGCTCACGATCGCGGATCTGC
Organism: Xanthobacteraceae bacterium; assembly: GCA_035259885.1. GTDB lineage: Bacteria > Pseudomonadota > Alphaproteobacteria > Rhizobiales > Xanthobacteraceae > DATFWC01. Next base: position 5,292 of record DATFWC010000093.1, on the reverse strand, counting down.
CGCCGCCCCATACCAAGCGCTGGGTCATCCGCCGCAAGGCCGAGGTGGTCGCCGCCGTGCGCGGCGGTCTGCTGTCGCTGGAAGAGGCCTGCGCCCGCTATACCCTCACGGTCGAGGAATTCCTGTCGTGGCAATATTCGATCGATCGCCACGGCCTCGCCGGCCTGCGCACCACGCGCATCCAGCAGTACCGCGCCTGACGCGGCACCAGAACCACTCCTGATGCCGATGACGTCGCCGGGCTCGCTCGGCGGCGCGTCGCGTTTGTGGCCCGCCGACAACAATGCGCGTTTGCGCGCACCGCGAAACCACACGCCGTGCCGCGCGTCAGGCTGCATTAACCGGATGGAAACCATGGACCGGGCAAATCTTGCCTAGTGGGCTCGCTGAGGGAGCCGAAGGGGCTGGTCTCCGGTGCAGGGGTTGACCGAGTTCATCAAGACGCTCGGCGCGGCGCGGATTGCCGCCATGGGCGCCGTCACGGTGGCGCTCATCGGCTTCTTCGCGTTCCTGATTCTGCGCGTCACGGCCCCGCAGATGGTGCCGCTGTTCTCCGACCTGTCGCTGCAGGAATCGGCCGCGGTGGTGAAGGACCTGGAACGTCAGGCGGTGCCCTACGAGCTCAAGAACGATGGCGCCATCGTGCTGATCCCCAAGGACCAGGTGCTCAAGGTGCGCATGAAGCTCGCCGAGTCCGGCCTGCCGCGCGGCGGCGGCGTCGGCTACGAGATCTTCGACAAGTCCGACACCCTGGGCGCCACCAGCTTCATCCAGAACATCAATCACCTGCGGGCGCTGGAGGGCGAGCTTGCGCGCACCATCCGGGCGCTGCACCGGGTCGAGATGGCGCGCGTGCACCTGGTCCTGCCCGAGCGCCCGCTGTTCTCGCGCGACAAGGTGGAACCGTCCGCCTCCATCGTGGTCAAGGTGCGCGGCACGCTGGAAGGCCAGCAGGTGCGGGCGATCCGCCACCTGGTGGCGTCGGCCGTGAACGGGCTCAAGCCGGAGCGCGTGTCGATCGTCGACGAGACCGGGCGCCTGCTCGCCGACGGCGCCACCACCGATTCCGATCTCGGCGGCAGCAGCGACGAGCGCCAGGTCGCCTACGAGCGCCGCCTGCGCGACCAGGTCGAATCGATCGTCACGTCGGTGGTCGGGCCGGGCCGCGCCCGCGTCCAGCTCACCAGCGAGTTCGACTTCAATCGCGTGACCCAGACCTCCGACCGGTTCGATCCCGAGGGCCGCGTCGTCCGCTCGAGCCAGACACGCGAGGAAAGCGCCATCACCAGCGACGGCCGCGAGGGCCAGGTAAGCGTAGGCAACGAGCTGCCGGGCGCCCAGCAGGCCAACCCGCAGAACACCAACCCGCCGCGCGACCAGAGCAAGAAGTCGGAGGAAATCGTCAACTACGAGATTTCCCGCACCACCAAGACGGAAGTGATCGAGGGCGGCCGCGTCAAGCGCGTCTCGGTCGGCGTCCTGGTCGACGGAATCTATGGCAAGAACGACAAGGGCGAGCCGATCTACGAGCCGCGCTCCAAGGAGGAGCTCGACCGCATCGCCGCCCTGGTGCGCTCGGCCATCGGCTTCGACCAGAAGCGCGGTGACGTGGTCGAGGTCGTCAACCTGCGCTTCGCCGAGCAGCCGACGCCGGCGATCACCGAGCCGACCGGCCTCTCGGCATGGCTGCAGTTCACCAAGGACGATCTGATGCGCGGCGTCGAGCTGATGGTGATGACGCTGCTGGGACTGATCGTCGTGCTGTTCGTGGTGCGGCCGCTGGTCCGCCGCATCATCACGCCCGAGTACGACGAAGGCATTGCGGCTGGCGCCGCCGCCGCCATCGCCGGTCCCGGCGGCCACACCATCACCATCGCGGAGCCGGAGAACATCCAGGTGGCGCCGAGCCAGGCCGCCAAGATGATCGACATCGCCCAGGTCCAGGGCCAGGTCCACGCGCTGTCGGTTCAGAAGGTCGGCGAACTCGCCAACCGCAACCCCAACGAGACCGTCTCGATCATCCGCCAATGGCTCCAGGATTCACCCAACCCGTGATGATGTGTCATGCCAGCGCCCGCCAGAGACCATACCAGGGAAATTGCCGATCTCGTCGCCACGCTCGCCGGCCGCCAGGCGCAGAACGGCACCGGCACGCGCCAGCTCAGCGGGCCGGAGCGCGCCGCCGTGCTGATGCTCGCGCTCGGCGACCAGTACGGGGAGCGGGTGTGGAAACTGCTCGACGACGACGAGCTGCGCCAGCTGTCCATCGTCATGTCGACGCTCGGCACGGTGGAAGCCGAGGCCGTCGAAGGCCTGCTGCTGCAGTTCGTCGGCCGGCTGTCGGCCTCGGGCGCTCTGATGGGCAACTTCGACGCCACCGAGCGCCTGCTCCAGCAATATCTGCCGGCCGAGCGTGTCTCCGGCCTGATGGAGGAGATCCGCGGGCCGGCCGGACGCAACATGTGGGAGAAGCTGTCCAACGTCCAGGAGCAGGTTCTCGCCAACTATCTCAAGAATGAATACCCGCAGACCGTCGCCGTGGTGATCTCCAAGCTGCGGCCCGAGCATGCGGCGCGCGTGCTCGCCATCCTGCCCGAGGAGCTCGCGCTCGACGTCGTCAACCGCATGCTGAAGATGGAGGCGGTGCAGAAGGACGTGATCGAGCGGCTCGAGCAGACGCTGCGCACCGAATTCATGTCCAACCTGTCGCAGACACGCCGGCGCGACGCGCACGAGGTGATGGCAGAAATCTTCAACAACTTCGACCGCCAGACCGAGACGCGCTTCCTCACCTCGCTCGAAGAGCAGAACCGCGAGAGCGCCGAGCGCATCAAGACGCTGATGTTCACCTTCGACGATCTGATCAAGCTCGATTCCGCCTCGGCCCAGACCCTCATGCGCAACGTCGACAAGGCCAAGCTGGCGGTGGCGCTCAAGGGCGCGACCGACACAGTGCGCCAGTTCTTCCTCGGCAACATGTCGACGCGCGCCGCCAAGATGCTGGTGGACGACATGCAGGCTATGGGCCCGGTGCGCCTGCGCGACGTCGACGAGGCGCAGGCGCTGCTGGTTAACCTGGCCAAAGACCTGGCGGCGCGCGGCGAGATCATGATCACCAAGAGCCGCGGCGACGAGGAGCTGGTGTACTGACATGGCGGCTCCGGCAAAATTCCTGTTCAACGTCGACTTCAGCAGCGGCGAAGACCAGCAGGCCGAGCGGGCCAACAGGGCCGAGCTCGAGCAGGCGGTGGCCGAGGCCGAGGCGCGCGGCCATCGCGCGGGCTACGCGGCGGGCCAGGCCGACGCCAGCATCGAGGCGCAGCGGCGCATGGCGGCGGCGCTCGCGCACATCGGCGACCGGCTGGCGGCGCTCGGCGGGGGCCTGAGCGACATCGAGCGGCGGCTTGAGGCGGAAGCCATCGAGGTGGCGGTGGCGGTGGCCAACAAGCTCGCGCCCGAATTGATCGCGCGCGAGCCCTTCGCCGAGGTCGCCACGCTGGCGGCCGATTGCTTCACCCAGCTGGTGAGCGCGCCACACATCGTCGTGCGCATCAACGACGCGCTCTACACCGACGCGCGCGAACGGCTGGAAGAGATCGCGCGCATGCGCGGCTTCGAAGGGCGCCTGGTCGTGCTCGCCGAGCCCGATGTCGCGCCCGGCGACTGCCGCATCGAATGGGCCGACGGCGGCCTGACCCGCGACCGCGCCAAGACGGAGGCGGCGATCAACGAGGCGGTCCAAGGCTACGTGGCGGTCCGCCGCGGCGGCTGAACGCAAGATGTCCGACGGAGATGAAGCCAGATGAGTAACGAACCCAAGGTGCCCCTGCCGAACCTCGACGGCGACGTGGCGGTGACGGCGGACCTGCCGCAGAGGGCCCTCATGTCCGAGGAGCCGGATCAGAGCCGGACCGCCGCCGATCTCGAAGCGGTGTTCGACGTTCCGGTCCAGGTCTCGGCCGTGCTCGGACGCGCCCGGATGGACGTCGGCGACCTGTTGAAGCTCGGGCCGGGCGCCGTGCTCGAGCTCGACCGCAAGGTCGGCGAGTCGATCGACATCTACGTCAACAACCGGCTGGTCGCGCGCGGCGAGGTGGTGCTGGTCGAGGAAAAGCTCGGCGTCACCATGACCGAGATCATCAAGCAGGAACGCAGCTGATGCTCCTGCAGATTCGCCGGCCGCGCCGCCCCGAGCCGCTGCCCTTGCGCGAGCGCAAGGAGGCCGACGGCCCTGCCGGCGACACCGGCGTGTGGATCAACGTGCGGCACAAGCGCGATCGCGCAGCGCCCGCCGGCCAACGGACAAGCCGCAAGACTTCTCTCGCCGCGCGCGGGCCGGCGTCCGCGCCGCAGAAATAACCAGGAGATTTGCACATGCGTCTGCTCATCGTCGGCACGCTTCACGGCCAGCTCACGCTGGCGACCAAGCTCGCCATGGACAAGGGCGCGACCGTCACCCATGCGGAGAGCGCCGACCAGGCGCTGAAGGTCCTGCGCGCCGGCCGCGGCGCCGACCTCCTGCTGGTCGACGTGGCGATCGATATCCGCGCCCTGTTCGAGCGCCTCGAGGCCGAGCGCATCCACCTGCCGATCGTCGCCTGCGGCACCGGCACCGACGCGCGCGCGGCGGTGGCGGCCATCCACGCCGGCGCCAAGGAGTACATCCCGCTGCCGCCCGATCCGGAACTGATCGCCGCCGTGCTGGCGGCGGTGGCCGACGACTCGCGCGAGTTCGTCTATCGCGACGACGCCATGGCACAGGTGGTCAAGCTGGCGCAGCAGATCGCGCCGTCCGACGCCTCGGTGCTGATCACCGGGGAGTCCGGCACCGGCAAGGAAGTGATCGCGCGCTACGTCCATACCAAGTCGAACCGCGCGCGAAAACCGTTCATCTCGATCAACTGCGCGGCGATCCCGGAAAACCTGCTGGAGTCCGAGCTGTTCGGTCACGAGAAGGGTGCCTTCACCGGCGCTATCGCCCGCCGCATCGGCAAGTTCGAGGAGGCGACCGGCGGCACGCTGCTGCTCGACGAGATCTCCGAGATCGACGTGCGGCTGCAGGCCAAGCTGCTGCGCGCGATCCAGGAGCGGGTGATCGACCGCGTCGGCGGGGCGCGGCCGGTGCCAGTCGACATCCGCATCATCGCCACTTCCAACCGCAACCTTGCCGACGCGGTGCGCGGGGGGACCTTCCGCGAGGACCTGCTCTACCGCCTCAATGTGGTGAACCTGAAGATCCCGCCGCTGCGCGAGCGCCCGGCCGACATCCTCGAACTGGCGCAGCATTTCGCC
>DATFWC010000092.1:0-2493 GCA_035259885.1 Xanthobacteraceae bacterium | reverse complement strand
TGACGTCGGCAACGGCCGTAGCCAGTGCTTCGTCGATGGACGCGAACTGTCCAGCCGCGACCTGGGCCTCAAGCCATTTCTGCTACTCGGGCGGAAGCGTAACGTTGATTCAACTCATATAGGCCGGTCTCGCATGGGAGGCCAGCATGAAGCGGGTCAAAAATCCTTCAGCAGCCGCTCGATATAGTCGAGTTCGAGCTGCGGGCGGAAGCTTTCGCCGAAGCGGCGGCGCAGCTCCTCGAGAATGCGGCGCGCACGCTGCACGTCGATCTCGCCCGGCACCTTGACGGTGGTGTCGTCGCCGTAGTCGCGCCCGCGCAGCGGACGGCCGAGCGGATCGGTGTCCTGGTTGGCGCGCGCCTGGCCGGTGCGTCCGGGCTGGCCGGGGCCCGGCCCCTGCTGCTGCTGCATCATCTGGGCAAGGCCCTGCGCGCCTTTGCGCATGGCTTCGAGCGCACGGCCCTGCGCATCCACCGCGCCGTCGGCATTGCCCTCGCCCAGCGCGCCTTCCGCTTCGCCCATGGCTTCGCCGGCGCGGCCGAGCTGGTCCGATTCGGCCTGGCCGGGCTGCTGGCCCTGGCCCTGCTGCTGGCCCTGGCCCTGCTGTTGCTGGCCCGGCTGGTTCTGGCCGAGGCCACGCTTGCGCAGCTCTTCCAACAGCTTCTGCAGCTGCTGGCGCAGCGCCTGCTGGTTCTGCTGCAGCTCGCCGAACTGGTTGCCCTGCTCGCCCTGCTGCCCTTGCTGGCCCTGTTGCTGCTGCTGCTGTCCCTGCTGGCCGCGTTGCCCGCGCTGGCGCTCGCGGCGCTGGTCCTGGCCCTGGCGGAAGGTGCGGTCACGCAGCTGCTGCTGCTTGCGGATCATGTCGCCGAGTTCGTCGAGCGCCGACGTCATGTCATCGCTGTCGTCGCCGTCCATCTGGCCGGGACGCGCGGTTTGTAGGTTTTCCAGGATCGACTGCAACTCCTCGAGCAGGCGGCGCGCCGCGTCCTTGGCGCCCGAGCGCGCCAGGTTCTCGATCCGGTCGAGCATGTTGCGCAGATCCTGCGGCCGGATCTCGCGGGCATTGCGGTCGAGCGGCCGGGCGAGCTGCTGCGGGTTCTTGCGCATCTCCTCGGCCAGCGCCTGCATGAACTTGTCGAGCGCGGCGCGCAACTCGTCGGTGAGGCGCTTGATCTCCTCGTCGCTGGCGCCACGTTCCAGCGCCTGCCGCAGATTCTCCTGCGCCTGGCGCAGCGCTGCCTCGGCGTCGGAGACGTTGCCGTCCTCGATGGTCACGGCCATCTGCCACATGCGCTGCACCGCCTCGCGCAGGTCGTCGTCCGACTTGGCGTTGGCGAGCTGCCAGTAGAGCGAGCGCAGGCCAAGATAGATGCCGGCTTCCGGAATGAACCGCTCGGGCGCGATGGTCAGCGCATCGACGGCACGCGTCACCTGCGGCTTCGCTTCGGCGTCGAGCGCCAGGTTGCGGCGCTGCTCGATCAGCGCCTTGGCGAGCGGCTTGCTGAACGAGCGCTGCGGCAGGCGCAGCTCGATGCGGCCGCTGCGCCCCTCGTTGTTGGCCTCGTCGCGGGCGATCAGCGTCATGGCGACGTCGACGCCGGCCCACGGATGCTCGGTCAGATCCTTGGTGGTCTGGCCGACGCCGTTGCGCGTACGCGGCTGCGGCAGCACCAGGCCGAAGTCGGGCGCGCCATAGAGCGGGCGGGCGCTCTCCTTGGGGTCCTTGCGGTCGAAGATCGCCTTGCCCTCGACGACGCCGTAGTCGTCCTCGATCTTGTAGTCGAGCTTGAGCGCGCCACGGCCCTGCGCCTCGGGATCCTTGGCCAGCGCGATGGTGGGCGCGCGGTCGGGAACGGCGGTGAACTTCCAGGTGAGATCGTCGTCGCCCACACCGCGCAACGCCACGGCGCCTTGATCGCGGATGGTGTAGCGGCGTTCCTGCGTCCCGGCCGGCGGCGGCGGCGCGCCGTCGCGCCCGGCCTCGGCGAGCCCGCCGCTGACCGCAATGTCGAGCGGTGCGTTGGCGGTCGAGCGGATCACCAGCACGCTGCCCATCGGCACGGAAAACGGTTGCTGCGCCTGGGCGGCGGCCTGCGCCTGCTGCTCACCGGCGCGCAGGCCGGGCAGGATCAGTGGCGGCCGGGCCGTGTAGGGCGGCGGCGTGACCCAGGCGTCGACACGATAGTTCGCCACCGGCACCACGCCCATCCAGTCGAACGCCGCCGTGATGCGCTTCACCCGCTCGCCGCCGGCAGCGAAGAAGGTCGCCACCACCAGCACCAGGATGAGCGCGCGGATGGCGTAAGGGTCACGCACTATCAGGCGCGGCTTTGGAATTCCGGCCTTGAAGGCGCGCGCGGCGCGGATCGCCCGTTCGACGTGCGCCCGCCACAAGGCGATCGACCACGGGTCGCCGCGGTTCGTCGCCATTTCGTCGGCCATGGCGCTGGCCGGGCGATGCTCCAGGCCGCTGCCGCGGTCGAGCCGGCGCAG
>DATFWC010000091.1:0-17440 GCA_035259885.1 Xanthobacteraceae bacterium | reverse complement strand
GTGATCCAGTGGCTGATGATCCAGCTCACCGGCGTCGGCCCGATGTTCGGCCAGTGGACGCACTTCAAGATGTTTGCGCCCAAGACCGGCAACGACTATGCGGCCGACCGCTACGTGTCGCAATTGAAGCGGCTCTACGAGGTGTTGGAACAGCGGCTCGGCCAGTCGAAATTTCTCGGCGGCGACAGCTACTCCGTCGCCGACATAGCGACCTTCCCGTGGACACGCAATCATGACGCGCATGGCGTGAAGTGGGACAACAACCCCAACCTGGCGCGCTGGTTCGACGCCATCGCCGAACGCCCGGCGGTCAAGAAGGCGCTGGAGAAGGTGGCCGCCGTCAAGTCCACGCGTGAGACCGCCTCCGACGACGACAAGGATCGGTTCTTCGGCCGCGGCCGCTACGCCTGGGCGTGAGAAATTTTGCGCCGTAGGGTGGGTTGAGGCGCGCTACGAGGCATTGCGTCGTCATCGCAGCGTTGCGCGCCGAAACCCACCGTTGCGGTTTCATTGGTGGGTTTCGGCGCCTGCACGCCGCGGTCTCCAGGTGGAGCGTGGCGCCTCAACCCACCCTACGGCGCGACGCTGCTAACTACACCGATGGGATCACCTTCAGCGCCGGGAACAGTGTGCCGAGCAGCGTCGGCGGCCAGGGCACCGCCATGAAAAGGTGGAACGCGATGTAGATGCCGAGCACCAGGATCGTCGCATAGGGCACCACCAGCGACCAGCGTTCCCGGCCCTCGAAGCGCATGAAGAACACCACGAAGATCGCCACCGTGGGGATGAGCCCGATCACCGCCATGACGGCCATGAAGCCGATGAGGTAGCCGAAGAACCAGGCGGCCCGCGCCGCGATCGTGCGTACCGGCAGGTGGCCGGTATCCGACGTGAGATCCATGTGGATGTTCGCCGCCACCTGGGCCTGGGCGGCGTCGCCCAGCGCTTCCTCCACCGGCCGCTCGGGCTTGCGGCACAGGTCGTTGAGCAGGCTGAAACCTGCCGCCAGAAGCGCGAGGATGCCCACCACCAGCGGCACGATCTTGGCGCTGAAATCCCATTGCGTGGCGGTGAGCACCATGGCGCCGATCACCACGAGCATGAAGATCGTGAACAGCTGCGAGGGATGGAACACCGGCGCCTGAAAGCCTTGCAGCATGCGCAGCGGCCCGCCCTGGCGGTGGATGTCGCGCAGCAGTGGCCGGACCAGCCCGACGATCGCCAGCAGGAACAGCACCGCCACCACCGGACGCGCGAACCACGTCACGCCGTAGCGCTCGATCGAGATGAACATGTAGCGCTCGATGGCGTCGCCCAGGACCACGCCGAGGATGAGCGGCGGGCGCGGCCATTTGAACTGCTTCATCAGCCAGCCGATGACGCCAAAGAACAGCAGCGCGAACAGGTCGCCCCACGAGCGCGTCGCCTCGAACGCGCCGATGTACACGATGCCCAGCACGGCCGGCAGGATCAACGTGTAGCGCAGCGTCGCGAGCTTGGCGAATTGCGGGCTGAAGGCGTAACACAGGCCGGCGCCGAGAATGTTGGCCAGCGCCACCGACCACACCATGGAATACGTGATGCTGAGATTCTTGGTCAGCATGTCGGGCCCGGGCACCAGCCCGTGGATCAGGAAGGCGCCGAGCAGGATCGCCATGGTGGCGCTGCCCGGCACTCCGAAGGCGACGGTCGGCACCAGCGCGCCGCCCTCCTTGGCATTGTTCGAGCTCTCCGACGCGATGACGCCGCGAACGTCGCCCCGGCCGAAGGTCGCGGCGGCGCCTTTCTCGGTCTTGAGCGCGTGGCCATAGGCGAGCCAGTCGACCACCGAGGCGCTGATACCCGGGATCGAGCCGATGCCGCCGCCGATCCACGAGCAGCGCAGGATCAGCCACCAGTGGCGGAAACAGTCCTTCACGCCCTGCCACTGGCCCTTGTAGATGTCGGCCTTCTCGAACCCGGCCGCGATGGCGGCGCGGGTGATCAGCAGATCGCACAGTTCGGGCAGCGCGAACACGCCGAGCAGGAGCGGGGTCAGCGGCAGCCCGTCCCACAGATAGAGGCTGTCGAATGTCCAGCGCAGCGTGCCGGTCTGCGGATCCGATCCGATCATGGCGATCATCACGCCGAGGCAGCCGGCCGTGATGCCGCGCAGCGGCGCGTTGCCGGACAGCACCGCCACCATCGAGATGCCGAGCACCGAGAAGGCGAGGAGCTCCGGCGATCCGAGATAGAGCATCACCGGGCGCAGGATCGGGATCGACACCGCCAGCAGGAAGGCGCCGAACACGCCGCCCATCAGCGAGGACATGTAGGCGGCACTGAGCGCGCGCCCGGCTTCGCCCTTCTTGGCCATGGGGAAGCCGTCGAGCACCGTCGCGGCCGAGGCGGCGCCGCCCGGCACCCCGAACAGGATCGCCGGGATCGGGTCGCCGGTCGCCGTGGTAGCCCCCAGCCCGAGCAGCAGCGCGAAGGCCGAATAGGGGTCCATGGTGAAGGTGAAGGGCAGCAGCATCGCGGTGCCGGTGAGGCCACCGATCCCCGGCACGATGCCGAGCACCAGCCCCATGATGCAGCCGAGGCCTAAGAACATCAGGCGATGCGGCTCCATGAGCATCATGAACGCCTGGCCGGCCGACGCGGCCATGTACGCCACTTCTGCCGACAGGCTGTCCATCAGGCGTTCCCCCGCAAGCGCCGTGCAACTCGCATGCGTTTCTCCCGGACCGCGGGGTCCGAGGCTACAGTCACGATGAAGGGATGCCGTATCGGCCGCCCGCATTCCCCTGTTGGCCAGATGTAAGCAGAAGATCGCGCAGGGCGGAAGCCGCGCGGCTACACCCGTGGCGCGCATGTTGACGCGGCATTTTGGTCAGCGGACCACCGCGCTCCATCCCTCCCCGGAGGGGAGGGTGGTCGGCCGAAGGCCGACCGGGTGGGGTGTGCCATACCGGACAGTGTCGGTTGGCGAACAGTCGACGGCGCGAGCGTGCTCACCGCTGATGGATGAATCAGCGCCCTCACCCGACCTCGCTTCGCTCGGTCACCTCCCCCCTGCGGGGGAGGGATGGAGCAAGCTCGAAAGGCGGTGGCGAAATCACGCCGCCAGGTTGCCAAACCGGATCAGGTTTTCCTTCTGCTTCTCGTTGCGCGGCGGGAGCTTGAAGAGGCGCGCCGCGGTGCCGCCGAGGATGTTGTGCTTCGCCTTCTCGGACAGGAATGGCAGGTCGTAGATCACCGTCGGCAGGTCGAAATCCCAGTGCGGGTAGTCCGACGAGTACATGAGCTGGGTCTCCGCATTGATCATGCGGAAGGTGCACTGCAGCGCCTCGCGGTCCTGCACCTCCATCGGTTGCGTCGAGTAGTACATCTCGCGCATGTAGTCGCTCGGCTTCTTCTTCAGCGTCGGGCAATCGGAGGTGCGCAACATGTATTCATGGTCGAGTCGCTGCATCAGGAACGGCACCCAGGCGAGCCCCGATTCGATCCAGATCACCGGCAACTTGGGAAAGCGCTCGCCCAGACCGTTGATCACCCAGTTGGTCAGGTGAAGGATGTTGTAGAAGGAGAAGCCGAGCGCGTGCACCGAGATGAAGCGGTTGCAGCCCTTGAACACCGCCTCGCCCCAGTGAAAGCCGGAGTGGAACGAGAGCGCCAACCCGCGCTCCTCGATGGCGCGGTAGACCTTCATGTAACAGTTGTCGTGCACGGGATTGTGCCGCACCGTCGTTACCATGAAGCCGGCCACGCCCTTGCGGTCGCCGAACGTCTCCACCTGGCGCAGCGACTCGTCGGGATCGGAGAACGGCAGGCACAGCATCGAATAGAAGCGCCCGTCGGACTCCGGCAGCACCTTTTCGGTGAGCCACCGGTTGTAGGCCCAGCACAGGTCGCTCTCCATGTCCTTCTGCGGATGCAGGCCGATGTTGAGCATGCCGGTGGGGAACAGGCAGGCGTAGTCCACGCTCATGGCGTCCATCCAGCGATGGCCGAGCTGGATGTCACGGTGTTTGCCCTCCTCGGTCTTTTCCGAGGACCGCAGCGGGTAGCGCGTCACGCGGCCGCCCATGTCCTGGAAGCCGATGTTGGTCGGCATGATGTTCTGCCGTCCGAGCTTGGCGCGGCCGGAGATTGCGAGCTGCTTGAGCACCTCGTTTTCCATGAACGGCAGGATGTCGGCGAGGTGCTCGTTCTCGTAATGATGGGCGTCCACGTCGACGATCAGGATGTCGTCGAGATTGCGCCGGTGCGCCTGCTTGCGGGCGTTGGCAAGCAGGCGGGTGGTGTTCAACTCCTCAACCGATACACGCCGGCCGCGATCAGCGATGAGGTCCATGGCGTCTCTCCTGGTATCTCGGTTCGTTCAGCGGCCGGTCCAGCTCTGCCACATGCCAAGCTCGAACACGGCGAGGTTGGCCGAGCGCAGAAGCGCGCTGGCCATGATCATGATGTCGGTGTTGCTGACGGGGCCGCGCTCCTTGAGCGGCAGCGCCGCGGGGTCGGCCTCAACCTGCACGCTGTAGCTCCGGCACAGCGCCGCCATCAGGACCTGCAGCGCCTCGGGGGAGAGCGTGCGGCCCTCGGCCAGGCCGCGCTCGATGTCGGCGGCGAGGCGCCGCGCCGTATCGGCAAGCGGCGCGTCGGCGTCGGCGTCGGGCTGCGGCACCACGGCCGGCCGCGCAGCCGCCTTGGAGCGCCGTGCTCCCTTGGTCACGGGAGCCTTGGCGAGCGACCTCTTGGCGACGGCCGTCTTAGGCGATGACATACACGTCGTCTCCCTTCTGCACGACCTGGTACTTGCGCAGCTTGAGACGCCGGTCGCCGACGAACTCGCCGGTCTTGAGGTCGTACTCGTAACCGTGCCAGGGGCACACGAAGTGCATCTCGTTGTCGGAGAAGTAGAGCCCGCGCGACGTCTTGTCGGGCATGATCCGCTCTTCCACCTTGGCGATGATCAGGCCTTCGCACGCCGGGCCGCCCTGGTGCAGGCACACATTGCTGTAGGCGTAGAACTCGCCCTTGTCCTTGAACACCCCGATCTCGCGGTCACCGACGAAGACGATGCGGCGATCGCCGTCCTGGATTTCTGAAGCCTTGCCGACGAATTGTTCGGGCATCCCTCACCCACGCTCCTTGTTTCGGCTCTTGTCCCGAGCCTTGGTCCTGAGCGCCATGCGCCTGCACGTCTCTATAGTACAATTGGCCCAAGGTAACCAGCGGCCGCGCCGGCCGGCGCAGGCGTCGTTTACCCAAAACGCATGAGCGCGCGCCGCTTTTTTCGTCGCGCCTGACCGTCGAGTTGGACGCTGGCCGCGATTGGGCTAAGTCAGGCCGCAGGTCGCCGCGACCGCCAGGTCGCCGCGCCATACAGGCCGCCAGGGGGAGGGCGCATGATCGTCGATTTCCAGCATCACTACACGCCGCCCGAGTTGCTCAAGGTGTCGGCCTCCGCGGTCTCGGTGCGGCTCGACGAGGATGGAAATCCGTCATACCTGCAGAACCCGCTCCTCACCGACCTGCCGCCCCACGTCCGCATGATGGACTTTTGCGGGATCGACGCCGCCGTGCTGTCCTGCGGCGCAGGCTTCGACCAGCCCGATCTCGCCACCTGCCGCCTGATCAACGATCGCATCCACCAGGCCGAACAGGATTTCCCCGGCCGCTTCATCGGCTTGGCGCATGTGCCGGCGCTCAAGCCGGCGGAAGCCGCGGCCGAGCTCAAGCGCTGTGCCGTCGAGCTGAAATTTCCCGGCGTGGTCATCGCGTCGGAGCTGCAGGGCGAGGCGCTCGATGCCGAAGCGCTGCGGCCGTTCTGGAAGGCCGCCGCCGACCTCGGCCTCTATGTCTTCGTCCATCCGCTCGCCGCCGTCATCCGGTGGAAGCACATGAACGCCGACGACCTCGGCCGCATGCTCGGCTGGGAGTTTTCCCTGATGACCGCCACCGTGCGGTTGATCAACAGCGGCCTGCTCGACCAGCTCCCCACGCTGAACATCCAGTTCGCGCATTTCTCCGGCGGCATCGGCCGTTACATGGGGCGCATCCGAGGCTTCCAGCAGCGCCACCTGTGGGGGACCGCCAACGTGCCCCGCCATGGGCGGCGGCCGCAGCAGCCGTTCGAGCACTATCTCGACTCCCGCCTGTTCTACGACTGCGCCGGCTGGGCGGCGCCGGTGCCGGCCGCCGAGCTCGGGGCCGACTGGGTCCGCTTCGGCATGCAGGAGGTTTCGTTCTCGCAGGTCGTGTTCGCCACCGACTACCCGCAGGCCGTGCGCGACGACCGCGAGGTCAAGGCCTATGTGGACGCCGTGCGCGGCCTCGGCTCCAATTGCCGCGCCATGCTGACCGGCGCCAATGCCGAAAAGCTCATCCCCGACCTGCGCCAGCGCCTGGCCCAGAGGAGAGGATAACGTTCACTCGAGATGCGCGGGCTTGACCGCGCATCTCGCTTAGGATGGCACGGCTGAGCCAAAATCAAGCGGAATGGCCGGGACGAGCCGGGCCATGACAAGGTGAGGAACAGTGCGACGAGGAGGTTGCCCTGAAGGCCGTCGTCATTCGTGAGTTCGGTCCGCCCGATGTGATGCGGGTGGAGGAGGTCCCGGATCCGGAGCCGGGTCCGGGCGAGGTGCTGATCCGCGTCCATGCCGTGTCGGTGAACCGCACGCTCGACCTGGTCGTGCGCGCCGGAAAGTACACGCGGCCGGTGACGCTGCCGCTGGTGCCGGGCGTCGATCCGGCCGGCGTCGTGGCCCGGCTCGGGCCCGACGTGACCAATCGCAAGGTCGGCGACCGCGTCGTCACGGCGCTGCGCGTCGACCGCGAGAGCAAGTTCGCGGCGCCGCGCCTGCTCGGCGTGCATACCTGGGGCGGCTATGCCGAATACGTGAAGGCGCGCGCCGAGAACACGCAGCTCATCCCCGACGGCCTCGATTTTCCCACCGCCTGCGTGGTGGCGCGCCATGCGCCCACCGCCTTTCACCTGCTGCGCGACCGCGCCAGGCTGCAGGCGGGCGAATGGGTGCTGGTGATGGGCGCCGCCGGCGGCCTGGGCAGCGCCGGCGTGCAGGCGGCAAAATATCTCGGCGCCAAGGTCATCGCGGCGGCCGGCGCCGACGAGCGCGTCAAGGTCGGGCGCGATCTCGGCGCTGACGCTGGCGTCAACTACCGCAGCCAGGATCTCACGGCGGAAGTCATGCGCATCACCGAGGACCGCGGCGTCAACGTGGTGTTCGAGAACATCGCTGATCCCGAGCTGTTTCCAAAGGCTTTCGCCGGCCTCGGGCGGCACGGGCGGCTGGTTACGGCCGGCGCCCATGGCGGCGGCACCGTGCCGCTCGACGTCAAGCACCTCTATCACAACCAGATCACCGTGATCGGGGCGACCGGCGAAACGCCCGCCGACGTGAAGATGAGTCTCGAGGCCGCCGCGGCGGGGCGCTTCAAGGTCGTCATCGATCGGGTGCTGCCGCTGTCGCAGGCCGTGCAGGCGCATGAGATCGTCGCCGGCCGCGGCGGCACCGGAAAAGTCGTGCTCGACGCGACAAGGATCTAGAATTGCAGGGTGGGCTGAGGGCAGCGAAGCCCACGCGGTCTCCTCTCGGAGGCAATACGCGTGGGCGTCGCGCGCAATGCCGAGCAAAGCGATGGAACGGAGCAGGCGTTCAGCCCACCCTACGGAAGGATTTTAGGAACAACATGATCGTCGATTTTCAGCACCACTTCACACCGCGCGAGCTGATCAAGGAGGATCCCGGCGATCGCCTCATCCTGCACTACGACGAGAGCGCCGCGCCCAGCTACACGGTGCACCGCCTCCTCTACGATCTCGACGAGCACATCCGCATGATGGACCTCGCCGGCATCGACGCGGCGTTCCTCACCAGTGCCGCCGGCATGTCCGCCGATCTCGAGCGCTCGCGCCTGTGCAACGACAAGGCAAGCCAGGCCGAGCGCGACTACCCGCGCCGCTTCATCGGCGCCGCCCACGCCAACCCGCTCGGCGGCCGCGACGCCTTGCGCGAGCTCGCCCGCTGTAGCCACGAGCTCGGCTTTCCGGGCGTGGTCATCACGTCGGAACAGGACGGCCTGTTCCTCGACGCGCCGGAGTTCGAGCCGTTCTGGGCCGAGGCCGCACGCCTGAAAATGTTCGTCTTCGTGCACCCGGCGCTCAAGCTCAACCATCCGCAGCAGTTCGACGGCTATGACACGGCACGCTCGGTCGGGCGCGAGTTCTCGCTCATCATGGCGACGATCCGCCTCATCAATTCCGGCCTGTTCGACCGCCATCCCGACCTCACGGTGCACATGGCGCATCTCGGCGGCGGTATTGCGTCGATGCTGGGGCGTGTCCGCTCCTACCAGGACAAGGATTTCTGGGGCACCGCCGGAAACCCGCGCCACGGCCGCAAGGCGCGCGAGCCGCTCGATCACTACATCGCGCGCAACATGGTGTTCGACACCGCCGGCTTCTGCGGCGCCATCGGCGCCGTGCAGGCGGCGCTGGTGGAGATCCCCGCCGCCCGCATCGTGTTCGCCACCGACTACCCGCAGGAGATCCGCGCGCGCGAGGCGGTGCGCGACTTCGTCCACGATATTCGCCGGCTGGGCGCGGAGGGCGAGCAGATTCTCGCCGGCAATGTCGGCCTCCTCCTCAAGGAGCGGGCGGCGCCCGCGTCCGCCTGAGTCCCGATGGGCTTCGAGCTGGTCGTCAGCGCCATCGGCCACCGCTACGGCGCGCTGTCCGTTCTCGAAGACATCAGCTTCACACTGCGGCAGGGCGAGATCCTGGCCATCGTCGGGCCGTCCGGCTGCGGGAAGTCGACGCTGCTCGGCATTCTCGGCGGCCTGCTCAAGCCGTCGCGCGGCAGCGTGGCGGTGGCCGGCGATATGCCGGCGGACACGCTCAACCCGTTCACCTACATCTTCCAGGATTTCGCGCTGCTGCCATGGCGCAGCGTGGCCGCCAACGTGCGCCTGCCGCTCGAGCACCATGCGCTGTCGCGCACCGCGCGCGCCGCGCTCGTGGCCGATGCCCTGGCGCGCACCGGGCTGACCGACTTTGCCCAGGCCCTGCCCAAACAGCTGTCCGGCGGGATGCGCCAGCGCGTCGGCATTGCCCGCGCGCTGGTGGTGAAACCGGCCGTGCTGCTCATGGACGAGCCGCTGTCCTCGCTCGACGCCCAGACCCGCGAGCTCCTGATGGAGGATTTTGAGGCGATCTGGGCGCGCGAGCACACCACCGGCGCCTATGTGACGCACAATCTGGAGGAGGCGTTGCGCATGGCCGACCGCATCATGATCCTGCGCCGGCGGCCCGGCCGCATCCGCGAGGTCGTGGCGGTTCCGATTCCGCGCGGCGAGCGCCGCGCCCCGGCGGCCGCGCGCGACCTTCACCGCCTGCACGAGGAACTATGGGCGCACATTCGTGACGAGGCCCAGCTGGCCGACCGGGAGATGACCGATGGTTGATATTCCAATCGACGACCGCGAGCCGACGCAGGTCGCCTTCCGCGGCGGCGGCTTCGATCCGGTGGCGCGCAAATGGGTGTCGTGGCTGTGCTTCGCCGGCGCCATCGTGCTGTGGCAGGCGGCGAGCGAAGCCGGCCTGGTCGATCCGCTGTTCCTGCCCAGTCCGCTCGCCATCGCGCGCTCGCTCGGCGATCTCGCCATGAGCGGCGAGCTCGCGCGCCATTTCGGCGCGTCGCTGATGCGGATCGGCGCCGGCTGGATCATCGGCGCGGCCGCCGGCGTCGTGGTCGGCAGCCTGATCGGGCTGTTCGGGCTGTGGCGCTCGGCCGGCCTGCCGTTCATCTCGGCGCTGTTTCCCATCCCGAAGATCGCGCTGCTGCCGCTGCTCATCCTGTGGCTCGGCATCGGCGAGGCGTCGAAGGTCGCCACCATTGCGCTCGGCGTGTTCTTTCCCATGGCGATCAGCGCCTACGCGGGCGTCGACAATGTGCCGCGCAACCTCATCCGCATGGCCCAGAGCTTCGACGTGCCGTTCCTACGCATCGTCGCCAACGTGGTCCTGCCCGGCATGCTGCCGTCGGTGCTCGCCGGCTGCCGCATCAGCGCTTCGATCGCGCTGATCCTGGTGGTGGCCGCCGAGATGATCGGGGCCAACGTCGGCATCGGCGCGCTGGTGCTCACCGCCGGCAACCTGATGCAGACCGACAAGCTCATGGCCGGCATCGCGGCCATTTCGATGCTCGGGCTCCTGGTCGGCGCCGCCATCAGCTGGCTCGAACGGGCGCTGCTGAGCTGGCGCTAGACTATTTCCACTGCAACTGAGTCGTCATGCGTGCGGGCTTGACCCGCGCATCCATCCGACGATGAATCGATCCATGTGATCGATTGCCGGGTCGGCGATCGCTGTCGCGATCGCAAGCGCGGCAATGACGATTGTGGCCGCGTCTAACCAATTGGAAGATGCTGCAAACCGAAGCGTGCCGAACTATCTGAAGACGGTGATGCGGATTTTCTTCGAGAGGACCGGGGGCTTGAACAGCTTGTGCTCGGCGTCGCCGAGCACAAGCTGAAGCGTGTGATCCCCGGGCGGCAGGTCGAGCCGCACCTCGGTCTGTCCGCCGCCGAAATGCAGATGGTTCTTGTCCGACGGGATTGGCTCGTTGGGGTCGAGGGGTGTCTCGACGTCCACCAGCAGATGATGGTGACCAACGCCCGAGGTGGTGTCTCCGGCGCGCGTGACGCCCATGTTACGCAGGCCGAAACGGCACCAGAATGACCCTTTGATCCGCTCCCCGTCGTTTGGCCAGATGATGTACAGGTAGGCCCCGGGCGGCGCCGGCGTCTGTGCCGCCGATGCCGCAGGCATCATCACGGCAGCGGCGGACAGCAAGGTGCGTCGCGTGATTCCCCCCATGTCAATCGCCCCCCCATGTCAATCACCCGCTGAGCGCGCCACGCGCAAACCATGCGTGGGGTAGCGCACGCCGGCGTCGTAGCGGTCGCGGCTCGACGCCCGCGAATAACTCGGGTCCTGTTTCCATGACCCGCCGCGCAGCACGCGCTCGCGGCAGTTCGGTTCGTCCCAGACGGAACCGTCGGTCGGCGCACCGCGATAATTCTTGTGCCAGCAGTCCGCCATCCACTGCGTGACGCCTCCCGCCATGTCCTGCAGGCCGAAGGGATTGGCCGCAAAGCTTCCGGCCTTCAGCGGCTGGCGCGAATCGGACGCGTCACCGCAGCCCTTGCAGTCCGCCATGCCGGCGACGATCTGGTTGCCCCACCAGTATTTCGTGCTCGTGCCGCCGCGCGCCGCGTATTCCCACTCGGCCTCGGTCGGCAGCCGGTACTTGCTGCGCGTGAGGCTCGACAGCCACGCCACATATTGCTGGGCGTCGTTCCAGCTGAGGTTGTGCACCGGCATGTCGTCGTCGCCGGTCGGCTCGTAGCTGCAGGCCTTGGCGGCGACGCACTGCCGCCACTGGCGGACGGTCACGGGAAGCCGCCCGAGCGCGAACCCCGGCACGGTGACGCGAACGATGGGTTTTTCGGTCGGGTCGTCGTTGCTGCCCATGGCGAGCGTGCCGCCGGGCAGGTCGACCATCTCGGGACACTGCAAGCATTCGCGGAAGGGCTCGTACGGCCTGAGCGCCCGCGTCGGAATTGGCGCCACCGCCGCCGCCAGGCTCATCTGCCCCGGACGGGTGGCGGGCGGGTCGGCGGGACTCTCAGGCGGTGCCACCGCCGCGGAGGCTGTCGTCTCGAGAGGACGCGGCGGGGGAGTCGGGGGGGTGGCGTCCGTCGGCGCGTAGGAGTCCGGCGCTACGGCCGGCTCGATCGCGGTGGCGACGCGCTCGGGATCTTGCGGCGCGGTTATCACGAGGGCAGGCGGCTTGTCCCCCTGTATCAAGCTGGTGGCGTCGAGCCGGTACCAGCCGGCCGCTCCGCCCACCGCGAGGCCGACGCCTGCCGCCGTCGCGTATGCGATCCAGCCGGTGCGCGACGGTCGCGCGACGGACGGGGGCTTGAATACGATGCTGTAGATCGGCACCGGCTCGCCCGTGTCGTCGAGCTTCTCGGCGCCGAGCGAGCGGAATGGGTAACCCAGCTGGTCCTTGACCAGTTGGTAGACGCCAGCCGAGATGTAGATCGTGCCTGGCTCGGACAGCGATTGCAGGCGCGCTGCGGCATTCAGGCCATTGCCCGCGACGTCATCGCGATTGCCGAACAGCTGGACGAGACTGACTCCGATGCGGCATTGCATGCCAGGTTGTCTGGGAAACAAGGCGTTGCGGCGGATCACGCCCTGGCGGATTGCCACGGCGCAGCGCACCGCTGCGAGCGGGTTGTCGAAGATAGCCGAAATGGCTTGGCCGAACGTGTTGACCAGCCGTCCATCATGCGCCGCGATAGCCGGAATGAGGATTTCACGCCGATGGTTCTCGACGCGCTCGTCTCTGGCCTCGCCCTCGCTGGCCAGTGGGCCGTCACGATCTTCGATGTCGACGCAGAGGATTGCTGCCAACGGGCGCAGATAGCTACCGAGAGGCGAAGAGATCGCGCTTGTACTCATGGCGGTCCCCGACACAGCTGACCTGACTGTGCAATGACCCGATTAAAGCCTTTCCTTTCAACCCAACCGCAGGCTTGAGCCGCACCCGGCTCGCCGGCTCCCCAGATGAACAACTCAGGGATGGGGCACGTTTGCGTCATCAACAAGGCCGTCCTGGGCGCTCTTTGTGGCAACCTATAGCAGCAGCAGGCGTATAGCAAATGCTCTACTTTAGCGCGCCGCCCAACCGGGACATGGTAATCAGTGAGAACATGAGCAGGAGTCTTCATATCGCCGCGCTGGTGCTCTTCGCCCTTACGGCACCCGCCAGCGCGGCCGACAAGGTCACGGTGGCGGTCAACCGCCTGTCCGCCGGCGCGCCGCTCTACATCGCCAAGGACAAGGGCTTTTTCGCGGCCGAAGATCTCGACGTCGCCCTGATGCATCTCACCTCGTCGCAGGCGATCGGGCTGGCGGTCGCCGCGGGCGATGCCCAGTTCGGCATGACCGCGGTCACGGCCGGCATCTACACCATGGCCGGGAAGGGTGCGCTGAAGATGATCGCCGGCGGCTACGAGGAACATCCCGGCTTCCACGGTGTAGCGCTGGTCGTCAACAAGGCGGCCTGGGACAGGGGGCTCAAAACGCCCGCCGATCTCGCCGGCAAGCGCATCGCCATCACGGCGGTCGGCTCGGGCAGCCACAACCAGCTGGCGCGCCTCGCCGCGAAGCACGGGTTCAAATACCAGGACATGCAGCTGCTTCCGCTGCAGACGCTGGCCAACGAAGTCTCCGCCGTGAAGGGCGGACAGGTGGATGCCACGCCGGTTCCCGCCACGCTCGCCAAGGAGCTCGAGAACAGCGGCGCCGCAAAAATCATTGCCTGGATGGGCGACGAGGTGCCGACGCAGTTCGGCGGCCTGTTCGCCACGCCGCAGACTGCGGACCGGCGGCGCGCGTTGGTGGCGCGGTTCGTGCGCGCCTACGTCAAGGCGATCGCGTACTACGACGCCGCGGTCCAGCGCCGCGATGCGGACGGGCGCGCGATCCGCGGCGAGGCCTATGACGAGGTCATCCGCATCGTGGCGCAGCACACCGGCGAGCCGGTAGCCGCGCTCGCCGCCGCGCTTCCCTATTTCAATCCGCAGGCCCGCCTGCAGGTCGACGACATCGCCGAGCAGATCGACGTCTACAAGGCGCTCGGCCTGGTCGACGCCGCGCTCGCGGTCGATGCCGTCTTAGACCGCTCATTCGTGCCCGTCAGCACGATGGTACGATGATGCGGCCGATCACGCTCCAAGCATGAGTCCGGGCGCGATGACGATGCGAAGAAAAGTCATCTCGCTCAGGGCCAATTGGCGCGGGCGCGCAGAGCGCCCGCCGAGTCCATCGCGTCGCGCACCAGCTGCGCGTGATCGAGCGCGGTGAATTTTCCCCCGCGGCGGAGGATGCGGCCGTCCGCCACCACGGTATCGACGTTGTCCGGCTCGGCCAGGCCGACCAGCGCCTCGTAGGGATCCCCAACGGGCACCATGTTGACGTCGGTCGTGCGCACCAGGATCAGGTCGGCGCGCTTGCCGGGTGTCAGCGAGCCGGCCTTGTCGGCAATGCCAAGATCGCGCGCGCCGTCGATGGTGGCGAGCTCGACCAGCCGGCGGCTGGTGAGCTTGATGCGCTCGCCGATGCGGTGCTGGTGCAGGTTGTAGAGCGTGCGCATGCAGGCGAAGCAGTCGCAGTTCAATGTCGTCGTGTGGTCGATCGACATGCTGATCTTCACGCCGGATTCCATCAGCTCGCCCAGCTGGATCACGCCGGCACTGGCCGGCCGCCGTGACTCGCCAAGAGGCGCCATGCTGTAGCCCACGCCGCGCGCCGCCAGGGTGGCGCGCTCGTCCGCGGTGGTGAGCAGCGGATGCACCAGCTGCACGTGGGGGCCGAGCAGGCCCGCCTCGTCGAGCAGCTTGACCGGACTCGGTCCCGACGTGTGCAGCGTGATCGCCAACCCGAGATCGTGCGCCGCGCCCCATTCCTTTTTGGTCATCTCGGGCGTGATGTTGCCACGCAACGGGTTGGGGTCGTTGCCGACATTGCGCGAGCACATGCCGAGCGCCAGCAGGCCGTCGCGATCGGGCCAGTCGCGCTTGAGGCGGGCGAGGTCGGCGAGGTCCATGGGCTCTCCGTTCGGCAGCCCCTGCGGCGTGCCATAGGAAAAGCGCCCGCGCATGCCACTATCGCGCATGGCGGCAATTTCGGCATCGGCATGGGCGGGGCTGCGCACGTTATGCGCCCAGTTGTGCACGGTGGTGATGCCGGAGCTCAGCGCCTGGGCCAGGCCGAGGCGGACACTGCGATAGGAATCCTGCGGCGTGAAGTGCGGGCCGAGCCGCGCCGTGACGGGAAAATAGCCATAGCGCCCATCGTCGGCGCGCACGATCGGCCGCAGCAGGCTGGTCCACAAATGCCAGTGGGTCTCGACGAAGCCCGGCATGCAGATCATGCCGCGCCCGTCGATCGCGTCCGCGCCCGCGGCCGCAATCGTGGCGCCCACCGCCACGATGGCGCCGTCGCGCACGTGCACGTCGCCGGTAGGCAGGTCGCCCAGTGCTGGATCCATGGTCAGCACATGGGCGCCGCGCACCACGAACTCGCCACGTGCCGGCAGCGACGCGGCCGGGCGGTCGGCGGCTTGGCCGGTCGTGGCGCCTTGTGCCAGCGCCCGGCCGGGCAACAGGCTTGCGGCCCCGAGCACCGTCGCATGCGCGAGAACCGCACGCCGATCGACCTCATGCATCTTCAACCTCCCTCGTCTGGCGGCCCTGCGAGCCTACATGTTATGGACAGTCCCCGTGCCTGGAGGATCGAACATGAAGGCCACCCTCGACGGACACGTGATCGCCGCCAGCGAGGATATCGCCGAAAGCGGCGGATATCACTATTTCCCGCGCGCCGCCGTGCGCATGGAATGGCTGGAGAAGGCGCCGAAGACCGAGAAGGATCGGGCCTGCCCGCACGGCGTCCAGTTCTACGACGTGGTGATCGACGGCCGGCGCCACCCGCGTGTCGCCTGGTCCTACGAGGCGCCGCGGCCGGCGCTGCAGCAGACAGCCGGCCGGTTCGGGTTCTGGCAAGACGTGAAGGTCGGCGGCTAGCCGGTGGCGATGCGCACGCTCCAGGGGTTCGCTGCGAGTTTTGCCGTTGCCGGCCTGCTGTCGTTCGGCGTCGGCGGTGGCGCCGCCGCTGCCGAGCTGAAGGTGATCTCCGCCGGCGCCGTGCGCGGCGTGATTGGCGGCATGATCGACGACTACGCGCGCCAGAGCGGCCACACGTTCAAATTCACGGTCGGCTCGACCGGCCGCCTGCGCGAGATCATTGCCTCCGGCGAGCCTGCCGATCTCATCATCGCGTCCGCGCCGCTGATGGCCGAGCTCGAGGCGACCGGCCGGATGACGCCGGGAAGCCGCGTCGACATCGGCCGCATCGGCCTGGGCGTGGTCATTCGCGAGGGCGCCGTGGCGCCCGACGTCTCGACGCCGGACGCGCTCAGGCAGGCGCTCGTGAACGCGACATCGATCGCCTATACGGATCCGAAGCTGGGCGGCACGTCCTATGTCCACCTGATGAAGATCGCCGGCACGTTCGGCATCGCCGACGTCGTGGCCGGCAAGGGTGTGCACGCCACCGGCGGCAATGATGCGGTCGCCAAGGTCGCCGCCGGGGAGGCCGAGCTGGCGATCGTGCTGATCAGCGAGATTCACGCCAAGGGCGCGAAGCTGGTGGCGCCGTTGCCGGAGCCGTTGCAGCTCTGGACCGTGTACGCCGCCGCCATTCCGGCGAGCAGCGCCGAACCGGATCACGCGCGGGCGCTCATCGCGGCGCTCACCGCGCCCGCGATGCGGCCGCGGTGGGTCGCGGCGGGCTGGGAGCCGGCGCAGTAAGGGACGCAGCATGGCTCGACGCGCCGGAAGCGCCGACCTGCCGCTGCATGGCGGGCAGGTGCCGAAATGGCTGGCCGACCGCATGACCCGCCTGGGCGGGGTGATGAGTGAGGCCATCGTCCATCACTACGGCCGCGACGAGCTGCTGCGCCGGCTGGCGCATCCGTTCTGGTTCCAGTCGTTCGGCGCCGTGATGGGAATGGACTGGCATTCCTCCGGCATCACCACCAGCGTGATCGGCGCGCTCAAGCGCGCGCTCGCCCCGCTTGAGCGCGAGCTCGGCATTCACGTCTGCGGCGGGCGCGGAAAGCATTCGCGGCAGACGCCGCACGAGCTCGTCGCCATCGGCGAGCGGGTTGGATTGGATGGCGCGGCGCTGGCGCAGGCGAGCCGCCTGGTGGCCAAGGTGGACAGCGCCGCGGTGCAGGACGGTTTTGAGCTCTACCTGCATGGCTTCATCGTCACCGACGACGGCCAATGGGTAGTGGTGCAGCAGGGCATGAACGGCGCGCTCCGCCAGGCGCGGCGCTACCATTGGCTATCGGAAGGGCTGAAAAGCTTCGTCGACGCGCCGCACGCCGCCATCGACGGGCCGGGGCAGGGCGAGATCGTCAACCTCACGGATCGCCGGGCCGAGCGTTCGCGACGCCTGCAGCTCCAGGTCCTGGCGTCGCTCGGGCCGGACGGTGTCGCGCGCGAGCTGGCGGCCGTGCAGGCGCGCGACGAGGCGCGGCCGGCAGAGGCGGCGCCGGCGGCGCAACCGCTGCTGCCGCACCTGGTCATGCCGGCCCACCACGAGGTGCGCGCCAGCGACGTGATGGCGCGGCGGCTGCGCGGCAACCTCGCGGCGGCCGCCGACCGCGGGCCCGCCGATTTCCCCGATCTGCTGCTCACGCCCGGCGTCGGCGCCCGCACCGTGTGGGCGCTCGCCATGGTGGCCGAGGTGGTGCACGGCGCGCCGTACCGTTTCACCGATCCGGCGCGG
>DATFWC010000090.1:0-3161 GCA_035259885.1 Xanthobacteraceae bacterium | reverse complement strand
CCCGGCTCGAACCCGGCCTTGCGGGCGCAGCGGTTGAGCTCGTCCTCGAGGTCGGGCAGGGCATGCTCGTAGAGCTTGGCCTCGCGAAGCTCGAGCATGGTCTCCACGCTCGGCACCACGCGGTGGCCACGCGCCTCGGCGAGCAGCGAGGCGTAGTAGCCCTTGGACTGGTACGCATAGGAGCGCGACAGGTTGATGAGCTTCGGGCGCCCCGTTTCGAACAGCCGCGGACGCGCGAGATACTCGCTCGTCATGATGACCTTGTGCGGAGTGTCGGCGTTGGGGAAATCCTTGGGCTGGTCGACCAGAATGACCCAGCCGGTCATTGCAAACGTCCTTTCCGGATGAGGACCGCGGCGCGCAGTTCGTCCCGGCCGAACCGCGCCATGCGATCGAACTCGCTTAAGGGAACTGCATAGGTCTCCTGGCCCGTCGCGTTGCCGTGCGCGTCCCTGGGAGCGGCCGGGTCGTGCACCAGGATGTGCCGGCCGTCACGACCGAAAACGAACACCCAGTGGGGAACGTTCCGACGCACCATGCGGTAGCCCGAGACGAGCACGATAGCGGCGACACCCTGCTCGAAAGTTTCAATCAGAGCCGATTCGCCGAGGGACGCAAGGTGAATCGGAATTTTCAACTCTTCGGCCTCGCGCCGGAACTCCTCCTGGGCGAGCCGCATCACCCGCCGCTGGTCCTCCTGGCGCACCGTGTCGAGGAAGTAGGGCCCAGCCCGGCTGACGTAAATTTCTGACGCGAGTCCGTGACGTTTCAATGTCACGGCCACCCCAAAGGGCTCGCAGCCGCCCGGACCGGACGTCATGAAGATCGTCGTCGCCTCACGCCAGAGCTTGAGCTCGTCCCCCGCAGTGGGCCGGTACGCCGGATCGGCCCAGGCCAGCGCCATCATCATGCAGGCCGGCCCGCACGTGAACTCCGTGGTTTGGTGGAAGTAGGGCGGCGCGTCGCGCAGGTGTGGAGAAGCGGGCGCAAGCCGCTTCTCGAAGCGCAGCGCGTGGCCCTTGTCCTCGTAGTAGTGCTCATGCCGGCCGAACTCCCGGTAGCCGAGCCGGCGATAGAGCGCAAGAGCGTGCGCGTTCGCCTCGTGCACCTCGAGCCGCAACCGTCCGGCGCCGCGGGCGAGCGCCGCCTGCTCGGCAGCCTCGACCAGCCTCGGGCCGAGGCGGCGGCCGGAAAACTCCGGCGCGATCGCGATCGAGTAGAGGCGGGCAACACCCGTGCCCGCGCGGAACAGCACCAGCGCGTAGCCGGCGAGCTTGCCGCCGATCTCGGCGACCAGTGTCGCGGCGTGTCGCGAGCCGAGCAGCCGGCGGAAGCTTTTGCGTGAGATGCGGTCGGTGGCGAAGGCGCGCTCCTCGATCGCCATCAGCGTCGCGAGGTCCGATGCCTGAGCCGGGCGCACCTGAGCCGCGTGCTGCTGGGGGGCGAGCGCTGATCGCATGGGTGCCGAATATGGCTGGCGCGCGCACGTTCACAAGAGATCCCCGAGGCCGATGCCTTGGCTGGACAACGCGAAACGTTATATTATAACAAAACACGGCCCTGCGGGGTCTGGCCAGCCATTGCGAGGCGCGGTTGTCGCATCACCATCACGCTCCCGGCGCGCATCCGGTCACGGTTCCGCCGTCGCTGCTGCGGCTGTCCGCGTGGCAGCGCCTCGCCGGCGCGGCCGTCGTCATTGCGCTGCTGTGGGTGGCCGTTCTGTGGGCCATGGCCTGACGGGGATGCGATGACCGCCGCGTTGCGTTTTCAGAATCTGACGCTGGGCTACGACCGCCATCCGGCCGTGCATCATCTGGACGGCGCGGTGGCGCCTGGCACGCTGCTCGCGGTGTGCGGTCCCAATGGCGGCGGCAAGTCGACCCTGTTCAAAGGCATCGTCGGGCTGCTGACGCCGCTCGCCGGCGCCATCGCGGTCGACGGCTGCGGCATCCGCGACATCGCCTATCTGCCGCAGATCGCCGACATCGACCGCTCGTTTCCCATCAACGTCTACGACATGGTGGCGATGGGCCTGTGGCGGCGCGCCGGCTTGTTCGGCGGGATCGGCGCGGCGGCGCGCGGGCGGGTGCACGAGGCGATTGCCGCCGTCGGCTTGCGCGGCTTCGAGGAGCGGCCGATCGCCTCGCTGTCGGGCGGCCAGATGCAGCGCACGCTGTTCGCCCGCCTGCTGCTGCAGGACGCTCGCGTGATCCTGCTCGACGAGCCGTTCAACGCCATCGACGCCAAGACCATTGCGGACCTGCTGGAGATCGTCCAGCGCTGGCATCGCGAGCAGCGCACCATCATGGTGGCGCTGCACGATTTCGATCTGATCAAGGCCAACTTTCCCGAGTCGCTGCTGCTGGCGCGCGAGCCGGTGGCCTGGGGGCGCACGCCCGACGTGCTGACGGCGGAGAACCTCCTGAAGGCGCGGCGGATGTGCGAAGCCTTCGATACCCATGCAGCCGAATGCATCCAGGCCGCATGATCACCGACACCTTCATCTCCCCCTTCATCGAGTTCGAATTCATGCGCCGTGCCCTGGTCGGCACGCTGGCGCTGTCGCTCGGCGCCGGCCCCATCGGCGTGTTCCTCATGCTCCGCCGCATGAGCCTGGTCGGCGACGCCATGGCGCACGCCATCCTGCCGGGCGCGGCCATCGGCTTTCTGCTGTCGGGCCTGAGCCTGTTCGCCATGACGGCGGGCGGCCTCATCGCCGGCTTCGTGATCGCGGTGGCGGCCGGGCTGGTCGCGCGCGCCACCGAACTCAAGGAAGACGCCTCGCTCGCCGCCTTCTTCCTGATCTCGCTCGCGCTCGGCGTCACCATCGTGTCGATCCGCGGCACCAACATCGACCTCCTGCACTTCCTGTTCGGCACCGTGCTGGCGCTCGACGACCAGACGCTGATCCTGATCGCGACTATCGCCAGCATCACGCTCGCCGTGCTGGCGCTGATCTATCGCCCGCTGGTGCTGGAATGCGTCGATCCCGGCTACCTGCGCTCGGTGAGCCGTGCTGGCGGGCCGGCGCACATCGCCTTCCTGGCCCTGGTGGTCATCAACCTCGTGGGCGGTTTCCATGCGCTCGGCACGCTGCTTGCCGTCGGCATCATCATCCTGCCGGCGGTCATCGGCCGGTTCTGGGCGCGCGACATCACCGC
>DATFWC010000089.1:0-4365 GCA_035259885.1 Xanthobacteraceae bacterium | reverse complement strand
GTTGACGATGAGCAGGGACGCGATCGCCACCGCCACGGCGAACATGAAAGGCAGGGCCGAACGGGCGAACCACTGGTACGCCCGGACGATCGGCCGGTTATTGCGCACCCTGTAGGCGAAGGAATTCGGCGCCCGGCCCTGGTCGGCGATGACCCGCGGGCCGGTCGCAATATGGTTCCAGCATTTCGCCTGCCGGTCTGCGATCCTCTGCTCCTGGCGCGATCCCAACCATACCAACGCGCCGAGGCCGACGCCGGCCAGGGCGAAGAAGTCGATGCTCTGGCGGAACGACTGGATCCAGGGCTCGATCCAGGACGGGACGAACGCCTCGATCAGGCCGAACACCGGATCGATCAGGCAGAGCGGGCCGGTGCACGCGCCTTGCGGATTGGCGGGATGCACCATGGGGAAGATCAGCAGATAGAGGGAGACCAGCACGGTCAGCAGGTAGGTGATGCGGCGCCACCAGATGGTGTCGCGGGCGAGCTCCTGGTCGAGCGCGCGCTTGTTGGCCTGGGTTCGATCTTCGAACGGCTGAACGCCCCCGGGCGGCTTCTCGGTTCCGGCCGCGACCTCGCCGCTCCAATAGACGACATCGAACGTCGCCGGCACGCCGGTCGGCGCATAGGCCACGACGCCGTCCTTGATGCGGCGAAAGACGCTTTCGTGGATCTTTGGTCGCGCGATGTGGACGCCGTGGTAGTCGTCGTTGCACATCTTGCCGACGTCGCGCGGGTCGTAGCGGTAGTAGCTCGCAAACCCGGAGCGGGAATTGTAGAGAGGCGCGTTCCAGTCGGCGTAGCGATGAGCGTCGGCGACCGCTGCCGGGCGAAATCGCAGGCCCGCGGCCTCCGCCTCGCGCACGATCCACGCCAGCGGAACATACGAGAGCCCGTCTTCCGGGTATCCGCCGCCCACGTTCGAATGCACGCCGATGAACCAGACCTGCGTGAGCCGCTGCGGATCGAGGTTGTGGCGAGCGGTGCGTTCGGGTTCCTCCTGCTCGTCCCACAACAGGGGATGGAACGTGCGCCGTTGGTCGTCCAGGGACAGCGCATGGCAGGCGCGCTTGACGATCGGCGACAGCTTGCGGTCGGGAAGATCCCAGGACTTGAACCAGTAATAGATGCCCTTCTTCAGCTCCTCGACCGGCAGCCCGTAAGCATCGACGGTGTCCCACAGCCCGACGAAACACAGCGGCGGCGCCTTGGCATCGGCCGCGCCGGATGGGGGCTGCCGGCCCAGCACCTTGTCGAAGAATTTCTGCAGGTTGGTCTTGTAACGCGACCGGTAGCGCTGGAAGGCGAGCTGCACGTTACGCTGGAGCTCGCGATCGGATGCGCCCGAGACGAGGCCCATGCCGTGAATGAGGCCGACGAGGACGCGGATCGTGAAGGCGCCACGGCTGAACCCGAACAGGTAGATGTTGTCGCCCGGCCGGTAGTTGCGGCACAGGAAAGCATAGAGCTGCTGCACGTTGCGCTGCAGGCCCAGGCCCACGGCGCCGCCGAGCAGGGCCAGCGGCTTGAAGCGGTCGGTCCCGACGCCATCGTCGTAGATATAGATCTGGTCACCCTGGGAGAGGTCAAGCGCCTCGCCGATGCGCCAGACGTTGGTCTTGAAGAGCTTGGCCGCGCTGTTTCCCGTCCCATCGGACAGGATCACGATATTCTTTCCGGCCATGGCCCTCCCCTCCATGCCCCACGCCGCAATGTTGCCTCCAGCTTGTTGCGGGGACAAGCGACACGCACACGAGCACCCGCGGCACCGCGTCCCGCCCGCCGATCGCAAGGTTTGCTTAACCCTTTGCGGGCCACAATTCCGGCCAGGGACGTGTCAAAATGGCCTACAAGGACTTGGATTCCACGCGCAGCTTCGGGGAGCCCTGGCTGCCATTCGTGCTCTCTCCGAGTCTCGTTCCCGGGCCGGCCGCGGCCGCGGCCCGCCGGTGTGGTCCTGTCGTGATGCCGCGCACCCTCGCCTCGCCCACCATCCTGGTCTTCGACTCCGGCCTCGGCGGGCTCACGGTTTTTCGCGAGATCGTCACGTCCCGACCGGATGCCCGCTTGGTCTATGCGGCCGACGATGCGGTATTTCCTTACGGGCGGATGGACGAGGCGGCCCTCGTCGCCCGCGTCGTGGCCGTCATGGAGCGGCTGATCGCGGCGCATGCTCCCGATGTCGTCGTGATCGCCTGCAACACCGCTTCCACGCTCGTTCTCCCCGCGCTGCGCGCACGGTTCGACGTGCCGTTCGTCGGCACGGTGCCGGCGATCAAGCCGGCGTGCGCGGCGTCGACCAGCCGCCGCGTGTCGGTCCTCGGCACCGAGGCGACGGTCAAGCGCGAGTACACGCACGCGCTGATCCGCGAGTTCGGCGGCGGCTGCGCCGTGACCCTGGTCGGCTCGGCGCGGCTGGCGGCGCTGGCCGAAGCCGAGCTGCGCGGCGAAACGGTCACCGACGAGGCGGTACTGGCAGAGATCGCACCGTGCTTCGTCGAGGATGCCCAGACACGCACCGACACGGTGGTGCTCGCTTGCACGCATTTTCCGCTGCTGCTCGAGCGCCTGACCCGCCTGGCGCCGTGGCCCGTCACCTTCCTCGATCCGGCTCCGGCAATCGCCCGGCGGGTGGTGGAGCTCGTCGGGCGGGCCAACGGCGCCGCGCCCACGACGGCGGCGCAGGCGGTCTTCACCTCCGGCCGCGCCGCGCCGCCGCCGCTGCAGGCAGCGCTGCGCCGGTTCGGCATCGCCGACATCGCGGCCGGGTTTGACACCCCCTCGGTTTCCCCCTAGAACGCGCGCGCTTGCGGGGGCTTTTTGCCCCGCAAAGCGTTTCGCGACCCGCGGTGAGACCTTGCGCTTTCGAGGTTTCACCTGTCGGTCCCGACGGCCTGCCGGCCGGGACAGAGGAGGGCGCGATCCTCACACAACCCTTTTGGACGAGGACGCGATGACCAAGCGCCACGAAGCGAAATACAAGCTCGATCGCCGCATGGGCGAGAACATCTGGGCCCGCCCCAAGAGCCCGGTGAACCGCCGCGAATACGGGCCCGGCCAGCACGGCCAGCGCCGCAAGGGCAAGCTCTCCGACTACGGCGTGCAGCTGCGCGCCAAGCAGAAGCTCAAGGGCTACTACGGCAACATTTCGGAAAAGCACTTCCGCCGCATCTACGAGGAGGCGATCCGCCTCAAGGGCGATTCCGGAGCGCATCTGATCGGCCTGCTGGAGCGCCGGCTCGATGCCGTCGTGTATCGCGCCAAGTTCGTGCCGACCGTGTTCGCCGCGCGCCAGTTCATCAATCACGGCCACGTCAAGGTGAACGGCCGGCGCGTCAACGTCCCGAGCTTCCGCTGCAAGGTCGGCGACGTGGTGGAGGTCAAGGAATCGTCCAAGCAGCTCCCCATGGTGCTCGAGGCCACCGGACTGGCTGAGCGCGACGTGCCGGACTACATCGAGGTCGACCATCACAAGATGACGGCGAAGCTTGCCCGCGTGCCGCAGCTCAACGAGGTGCCCTACGCCGTGATGATGGAGCCGCACCTCGTGGTCGAGTACTACTCGCGCTGAGTTTCCGAGCACTCGTCATGCGCGGGTCAAGACCCGCGCATCCAGCAAAAGAATGAGCCGACGTTAGAGCGAGATGACTTTTCTTCGAATCGCCATCTCGCTCTAAGTTACGCTTGGAGCATGATCTTTTCCGAAAACCGGTACCCACTTTTCGGGATCATGCGCTAGGCTAGGCGATGGATTGCCGAGTCAGGCCCGGCAATGACGACCGCAAACGCTTCAGCCGACGCGGCGATAGACGTACTCGTCGCATCCCGAACCGAACAGGCCGAGCGACAGCGGCTGCGTGAAGCTCCGCACATGTGCGAAGCCGAGGTCGGCCATCATCCGGCCGACCTCGTCGGCCGCGATCGACTCATAGGGATGGCCGCCCATCCAGTCGTGGACGTCGTGGGAAAAGTCCATGCCGCGGCTGTCTTTGTAGTTCGCCACGTAGGCGGAAAAATCGCGGCCGGTGGCCAGGAACCTGCCGCGCAGCGCCGTGACATAGATTTTTCGCGCCAGCGCCTGGGCGCGTGGCGAAGCGGCCGCATACCAGCGCTTCTCGTATCGCCACAGGCCGCACAGGCGCGTGCGCCGGTAGAGCGCAAAGGCGAACAGACCGCCGGGCGCAACCAGACGGGCGGCGCAGCGGATGGCCTCGTGCATGGCGCCGGTGTGGTGAAGCACACCCCAGGAATAGACCACGTCGAAGCGCCCGATCTGCGCCGGATCGAGGTCGAACACGCTGGCCTGGCGAACCTCGGCAGCAAGCTGTGGCGCATGCCGCTTGAGCAAAGCCTGCGCCGTCTCGAC
>DATFWC010000088.1:0-3485 GCA_035259885.1 Xanthobacteraceae bacterium | reverse complement strand
CTCGAACTGTCCCGAAATGTCGTTGCCGGCGGCATCGCGCGTCGCGGTCTGCCCGGCCAGCCACACGGTGCGCCCGCCCTGCGTGATCACGGCCGGTGAATACGCCCGCTGCTCCTGGAAATCGCTCCTCTGCAGATATTCGGCCATGCGGAACTCCTTTCTGCCCGATCGATGCCGCGATGCTCCGCAGAGGTGCGATGGCCGTCAATTCCCGGGGTGCAGGGATAATTGCAACTAACTCTCAATTGCAATATGGTTGCGGCATCGTCGAGCCGGGCGGCACGCCGATCACGGCATGGTGCGCGAGATCGTGATCGAATAGATCACGTGCGCCCCGCTCCGCGCTGTTCATGCTCAGGGTGAGGCCGCGAAGGACGCCAGCCTCGGGGTGAGCGAGCCCCGGCAAGGCGGAAAGGCATGACCGAATTGATAGACACACCGGCCGGACCGGGCGCGTTCGACCTGCTCACCATCGGGCATTCCAATCACCCGATCGACCGCTTCCTGGCGCTGCTCAACGATGCGGGCATCGCGGCCGTCGTCGACGTGCGGTCGCTGCCGTCATCGCGGCGGTATCCTTGGTTTTCCGCCAATCGGCTGAAGGACGACCTGGCGGAGGCCGGCATTGTCTATATGCCGATGGGGGATGTGCTGGGCGGACGGCCGCGCAGCGAGGCCCTCTATCGCGACGGCGTCGCAGACTACGAGGCCATGGCGCGCACGCCGGAATTTCTGGCGGGCATCGGCCGCGTCATCGCCGCGAAGGAGCGCGCGCGGTGCTGCCTCATGTGCGCGGAGCGCGAGCCGCTCGAATGCCACCGCTGCCTGCTGGTGGCGCCGGCGCTCGTCGCCCGCGGCCTGCGGATCGGGCACATTCTCGCGGACGGCAGCATCCTGCCGCATGCCGCGATCGAGGAACGGCTGCTGGCCGGCAGCGACGACCTGTTCGCCGGCGACCGTACCGACCGTTTGGCGCAGGCTTATTCCCGCCGCGCAAATGCGGTTGCCTACCGCCCGCGCGGGTGATTCGTACCGCGCCAGGCAGGGATTCCCGCCCTTGCGCAAACCGTAACTTGTTGCATGTTGCGGGCGGGCTGCGGGCGGGGCAGATAAGGTAATGCGTATGACGCCAAAAACAATCGCCAGATTCCTCGCCGCCTTGCTCGTGATGCTGCTGGCGGCCAGCGCCGCGCGGGCGCAGGACAAGGGAACGCTGAACCCGCAGCCGCTGCCGCCGCTCGCCAATCCGAACGACCCGCACCTCGCGGCCAAGCAGTTGTTCGGCCGCAAGGCGAAACCGGCGCCGCTCGAGGCGCGGTCGATCGGTTTCTATTCCAAGGGCTGCCTGGCGGGCGCAACCGCGATGCCGATCAATGGCCAGACCTGGCAGGTGATGCGCCTGTCGCGGAACCGCAACTGGGGACATCCCAATCTCGTCCGCTTCCTGGAACGTCTCGCCGACAAGGCGCCCAAGGTCGGCTGGAACGGTCTCCTCGTCGGCGATATGTCACAGGCGCGCGGCGGCCCCATGCTGACCGGCCATGCCAGCCACCAAGTCGGGCTCGACGCCGACATCTGGCTCACGCCGATGCCCTCCCGCCAGCTGACGCGCGAAGAGCGCGAGGAGATGTCGGCCACCAACGTGGTCGCCGCCGACCGCAAGGATGTCGACCCCGCCGTGTGGACGCCGGCCCATCTCGCCATCATCCGGGCGGCCGCCAGGGATCCGCAGGTCGAACGCATCTTCGTCAACGCCGCCATCAAGAAGGCGCTGTGCCGCGACGCCCAGGGTGACCGCGGCTGGCTGCACAAGGTGCGGCCGATGTGGGGCCACGACTACCATTTCCACATCCGCCTGAGCTGCCCGAGCGACGAGCCCGGCTGCAGGCCGCAGGAGCCGCCGCCCGTCGGCGACGGCTGCGGCCACGATCTCGACTGGTGGTTCACCGACGCGGTGCTGCATCCCAAGCCCCAGGCCGTGCCGGCCAAGCCGAGGCCGCTCACCATGGCGGACCTGCCGGCCGCCTGCCGCCAGGTACTGGTGGCGCCATAGAGCGGCATGCACGTCGCTTTGTAGCCCGGATGGAGCGCAGCGAAATCCGGGAACAACCTCACCCAAAGCTTAGCGCCACGGGGCAGGCCGTTCCCGCATTTCGCTTCGCTCCATGCGGGCTACGGTGAAAGGCCGAGCTAGAACGGCGAAATGATCAGGCCGATGATGAGGAAGAGCACGAGCCAGATCACGAACAGCACGACGACCACGGCGGCCGTATAGCCGATGGCGCGCGCGGGCGGCGACTTCATCAAGATCGGCAGGCCGAGGTACAGCAGGTAGAGGCTGTAGAGTCCGAGAATGCTCAGCCAGCGCAGCGGCGGCAGCAGCTGGAAAACGCCCGCCAGCCATGATGCGGTGGCCGAATAGGCCGACACCTTCAGGGCGCTGGGCAGGTCGTTGCGGCCGCCGAAGGTCGGCGCCAGCGCATCGATGACGAGCGCCGCCACGTACCACATGCCGCAGTGGATCACATACAGAAAGATGCCGAAGATCAGGGCGCCGCCGATGCCCACCCCGAAGATCGCATAGCCGATGAAGGTGCACACCGCCGGGATCGCGGCGAGGATCGCCACGTAGTTGGTGAACAGGTAATTGGCATCGCCGGTCTCGGTGTCGATGACCTGCCATTCCTCCTTAGGCGTCAGCAGAATCGCCTTGACGCGCTCGACCAAATTCATCGTCACCCCTCCTGTTGGCAAACCCGAAAACGCGCACAAATCCCGGCGGCGCGCGGGAAATAGGTCCCGCAGAGCCCCACTGTCCCGCATCGCTCAGGCTTTCGCAACGGCGTCCTGGCGGACCAGGGCGGCGCCCTTTTCGGCAATCATCATGGTGGGCGAATTGGTGTTGCCCGACGTGATCGTTGGCATGACGGAGGCGTCGATCACACGCAAATTGTCGAACCCGATGACGCGCAAAGAGGCGTCGACCACGGCGGTGGCGTCGCTGTCGCGGCCCATCTTGGCGGTACCGACGGGATGGAAGATGGTGGTTCCGACGTCGCCCGCCGCCCGCACCAGGGCCGCCTCATCGTCGCCGACTGCCGCGCCAGGGAGGCGCTCGACCGGAGAGAAGCGCGCGAGCGCGGGCTGCGCCGCGATTTTTCGCGTCAGGCGGATGGCATCCGCCGCCACTCGCCGGTCCTCGTCGGTCGACAGGTAGTTGGGCTTGATGACGGGCTTGTCGGCGGCATCGGCCGAGCGCAGCTGCACGACGCCGCGGCTGGTCGGCTGCAGGTTGCACACGCTGGCGGTAAGCGCCGGGAAGACGTGCAGCGGATCGCCGAACTTGTCGAGCGACAGCGGCTGGACGTGGAACTGGAGGTTGGCGCGCTCGCGCGCCGGGTCGGAGCGGGTGAACAGGCCGAGCTGCGACGGCGCCATGGTCAGCGGGCCGCGGCGGAACAGCGCGTATTCCAGCGCCATGCCGG
>DATFWC010000087.1:0-8292 GCA_035259885.1 Xanthobacteraceae bacterium | reverse complement strand
GGTTTCGACCAGGGCGGCCTGCTCACCGACGGCGTCGACCAGCATCCGCACTGCGTGCTGCTGCTCGACGAGATCGAGAAGGCGCATCCCGACCTGTACAACGTGCTCCTGCAGATCATGGATCACGGCAAGCTCACCGATCACAACGGCAAGCAGGTCGACTTCCGCAACGTGATCCTCATCATGACCACCAATGCCGGCGCCTCCGACATGGCCAAGCCGGCTTATGGCTTCACCCGCACCAAGCGGGAAGGGGACGACCTCGAGGCCATCAACCGGCTGTTCGCGCCCGAATTCCGCAACCGACTCGACTCGATCATCACGTTCGCGCACCTCAGCCCCGAGGTGATCGCCAAGGTCGTGGAAAAGTTCGTGCTGCAGCTCGAAGCGCAACTGGCCGACCGCGACGTCACCATCGAACTGTCGGAAGAAGCCACCAAGTGGCTCATGGACCATGGCTACGACGAGCACATGGGCGCCCGGCCGATGGCCCGCGTCATCCAGGAGCACATCAAGAAGGCGCTGGCCGACGAGGTGCTGTTCGGCAAACTCAAGGGCGGCGGCCATGTGCGCGTCATCGTGGTCAAGGACGAGGGGACCGGACTGGACAAGCTCGGCTTCGAGTTCCTCGACGGGCCGATCATGCCCAAGCCCGAAAAGATCCCGCCCAAGCCCAAGCGCCGGGCGAGCGCGCCGCGGCGGCCGAAGCCGCCGGGTCCCAAAGGATCCCCGCCGACCGGCCGCGGCTCGGTGCCAAAAGTGCCGCTGGTGAAGGTCTGAGCTTTCCAAACATTTGCGCGACGCCCGGCCGGCTGAGCCGGGCGTCGTCGTTGTCGCTCAACTGAGGTGCAGCTTGGCGGCGCCTTGCCTCATGCCCGCGTCCTATTGACCGAATTCGCGCGCCCGTGAGACGCTGATGGCACGCGCCGACGGTGCGAGCCAGCGAGGGGCCGCCATGCACGAAGCCTTGAACCACGCCAGGATGGCGATGCTGTTCCGCAAGGAATTCGAGCTGTGCAACGTGCAGAAAGGCGAGACCGTCGTTCTCCTGAGCGATCTCGGTGCGCGCCGCGACTACGTCGAGGCGGCGTTCGCGGGGGCCGAAGATCTCGGGGCCGACGCCTATGAAATGTGCGTCAATGCCATCCCGTCCTGGACGAAGGTCGGCGTCGCGACTGTCGGCCGGTGCAAGGGGACGCTGGAGGCCATCAAGGCCGCCGACATGCTGGTGTGCCTGCACATTCCGCTCTTCACCCGATGGCTCAAGGAGGCGCGCGACGCCGGAACGCGGGTGCTCATGGTCATCGACGCTCCCGACGAGCTCGAAGAGCTGATGGCGCCGCCCGGGCTGAAGGAAGCCGTGGTGCATGCCGGCGACCGGCTGCAGCGCGCCAAGACCATGCGGATCACGCGGCCGGGCGGCACCGATCTCACGGTCCAGCTCGGCGAATACCCGACCATGATCCAGTACGGCTTCGCCGAGTCCCCTGGGCGCTTCGACCACTGGGGCGCCGGTCATGTCCACACGTTCCCCAATGAGGGCTCCGCCAATGGCAGCGTCGTGCTGCAGCCGGGCGACATCGTCGTCCTGCCCTATTGCCGCTACGTGCAGGACGAGGTGCGCCTCGATATCCGCGACGGCTTCATCCGCAACATCGCCGGCGGGCTCGACGCCAAGCTGATGAGCGACTGGCTCGACGGCAATCGCGCCCATCCCGACGACATGGACGGGCATGCGATCTCGCATCTCGGCTGGGGGCTCAATCCGCAGGGCAGGTGGGACGCCATCGCTCTCAACGGTCCCGACCCGAAGCGCCATCATGCCGGCGCGCGCTGCTTCGCCGGCAATTTCCTGTTCTCCACCGGGCCGAACTCGCAGGGCGGCGGCAAGCGCACCACCAAGGGTCACTACGACGTGCCGATGCGCGATTGCACGGTCACCCTCGACAACGACGTCATCATTGACCGCGGCCGCTTTGCCGACGAGAAGATGCAGGTCGCCCGCGTCGCGCGGTGACGGCATGATGGCGGAGGCGAGCACGGTCCCGGCTGCCGTTGTGCCGGCGCCGGCCGTGAGCGCCAGCCATGTGACCAAACGCTTCGGCGCCACGACGGCGCTCGACGACGTCAGTTTCAACGTGACGGCTGGCGAGATCCACGCGCTTGTGGGGGAGAACGGCGCGGGAAAATCCACCCTCATGCGCATCCTCGACGGCGTCCACCGGCCGGACGCCGGAACCGTCGCGATCGATGGGATACCGTGTCGCCTCGCCAGCCCGCGCGACGCCATCGCGGCCGGCATCGTGATGATTCCGCAGGAGCTGCGCCTGGTGCCGGCCCTGTCCGTTGCCGAGAATCTCGCGCTCGGCGATTGGCCGACCCGGCGCCTGCTCGGCGTACCCATCTTCGTCGATCGGGCGCGCCTGCGCGCGGAGGCGGGCGGCGCCCTGAGCGGCATCGGGTTCGCCCCCGATCCCGACTGCCGCGTTGACAGTCTTGGCTTCGCCGAGCGCCAGCTCGTCGCCATCGCCAAGGCGCTGCGGCGTCGCTGCCGCGTGCTGATCCTCGACGAGCCGACAGCGGCCCTGGAAAAGCGCGAGATCGACCGCCTGTTCGGCGTGCTCCAGGGTCTGAAACGTCAGGGCACCGCCATTATCTACGTGTCGCATCGGCTCGACGAGGTGGTGGCGCTCGCCGATCGCTGCACCGTGTTGCGCGACGGGCGGGTGGCGGCGACGGCGCGACGCGGCGCGTTCAGCGCCGACGATCTCGTTCATGCCATGACCGGCCGCGCCATCGCGGCGCACGAGCCGCGCGACATGCCACGCGGCGACGTGGTGCTGGAGGATGGCGCGACGCTCGCCGACACCATGCGGGTGCATGGCGGGGAAGTGCTCGGCCTGGCCGGACTTTTGGGTAGCGGCGCCGATCGCGTGCTGCGGCGACTGTTCGGGCTCTCTGAGCGGCCGAGCGTGGTGCGCGTGAATGGCACCACGTGCAGGCTTGCCACGCCCGCATGCGCGGTCGCTGCCGGCATCGGCATGGTGCCGGCCGAGCGCCGGCTCGGCCTCGTCATGAGCCAATCCGTGCGCGACAACATCCTGCTGCCGAGCCTGGAGCGCCTGCGTCGCGGTGGCCGGCTCGATCGCGCGGCCGGCGACCGCCTGGTGGCCGGGCTGATGGACCTGCTCGACATCCGGCCTCGCCGCCCGGACATGAAGGCGGCGGCGCTGTCGGGAGGAAACCAGCAGAAGGTCATCCTGGCGAAGTGGCTTGCCCGCGCGGTGGGCGTACTGCTGCTCGACGAGCCGACCCAGGGCATCGACGTGGCCGCCAAGGCGCAGATCCACGCCCTGGTGCGCGATTTCGCGCGGCGCGGGGGCGGCGTGATCGTCGGTTCCAGCGACCTCGCCGAGCTTGTCCGGTTGTGCGATTCCGTGGTGGCGCTGCGCCGGGGAACGCCGGTGGCGCGCATCGAGCGGAGCGACCTGAGCGAGACGCGCCTGCGCACGGCGATCGGCGGATGAAAGTGAGCCTGAAGCTCGATCGCCAGCGCCTGGCCGGTCAGGCGCCGCTGCTGACGCTTCTGCTTCTCTGCCTGCTCACGGCGCTGATGACCGACCGGTTTCTGTCGCCGCTCAACCTCACCAATATCCTGGTCCAGTCCTCGATCATGGCGGTGATCGCCATGGGCATGACCTTCGTGATCATCGCTGGCGGTTTCGATCTGTCGGTCGGATCGACCGCCGCCCTGTCCGGCTGTATCGCCGCCATGGTGATGGTGAAGGCTGGCCTGCTGGCAGGCGTCGGCGCCGGCGTCGCGGCCGGCGCCGCGGTCGGCCTGGCCAACGGCCTGATCATCGCCAAGCTCGACGTCAATCCGTTCATCACCACGCTGGGCATGATGGTGCTGGTGCGTGGCATTGTGTTTCTGCTCACCGGCGGCGCGCCGGTCGGCGACGAAGGCCTGCCAGGTGCGTTCCTGGCTTTTGGCTCCGGCCGTTTTCTCGGCGTTCATTACCTGGTCTGGGTGCCGGCCATCCTGCTCGCGGCGTTGTCATGGCTGCTGCACGCCACGCCCTATGGGCGACGCGTGTTCGCCACCGGCGGCGGACGCGAGGCTGCCTATCTGTCGGGTGTGCGCGTCGAACGCATCATCGCCTCGACCTATGTCTGGTGCGGCGCGCTCGCCGGCTTGGCGGGCGTGATGCTGGCGGCGCGCCTGCAGTCCGGTCAGCCGACCGCCGGCGAGTTCTACGAGCTCACTGCCATCGCCGCCGTGGTGCTCGGCGGCGCGGCGCTGCACGGCGGGGAGGGCACGCTCTACAAGACCATCATCGGCGTCTTCATCATGATCGTGCTCGGCAACAGCCTCAACCTGCTGAACGTCGATTCCTACTGGCAGCGCGTGGCCGTGGGCGCCGTCATCATTGCGGCGGCAGCAGCGGATCGGTTACGCTCGCGGCATTGAACCAGGGGAGGAGCGACATGATCGCCCACCGCCGTGCCGCGCTGGTCGCGGCCGTGCTCGCGTCCGCCGCACTGGGGCTGTCGTTGCCAGCCGCGTTGGCGCAGCAGAAAACCACGATCGGCGTATCGCTCGCCCAGGACGACAACCCATTCTATATCGCCATGCTGCGCGGCATCCGGGCGCGAGCGCAGGAGCTCGGCTGGGAGGTAGCGACGGTTTCCGCGAACGAGGACAAGGTCAAGCAGATCAACGGCGTGCAGGATCT
Organism: Xanthobacteraceae bacterium; assembly: GCA_035259885.1. Classification (GTDB taxonomy): domain Bacteria; phylum Pseudomonadota; class Alphaproteobacteria; order Rhizobiales; family Xanthobacteraceae; genus DATFWC01. Next base: position 3,556 of record DATFWC010000087.1, on the reverse strand, counting down.
CGTCGCGCGCGGTGTCAAAGGCATTCTCATCTCGCCGATCGATGCGGTGGGGGTGAACGCCGCCTATGACGCGGCGGCGGCGGCGAAAATCCCCATCGTGTCGGTGGCGCGCGGCTCGGCGTCGCCCAACCAGACCATCCATGTGGCCATGGACGAGAGGCAGATCGGCCGCGACATCGCCGACTGGACCGCCCGGCGCCTCGGCGGCAAGGGCAAGATCGCCATGCTGCTGGGACCGAGCGGCGCGCCCACCTTCCGCAATCTCGGCGACGGCTACGCCGAGGTGATGGCAAAACATCCCGATATCGCGATCGTGTTCAAGACCGATGGCCCGCTCACGCGCGAGCGCGGCGTCAAGCACGCCGAGGACGCCCTTGTTGCCAACCCGGACCTGGCGGCGATTTACACGGCCAACGATGATGTGGCGCTCGGCGCGATGCAGGCGGTGCTGGCCGCCAACCGCGCCGGCAAGACGCTGGTCACCGGCATGAACGGCGTCCCGCCGGCCCTGCGCGCCGTCAAGGACGGCAATGTGGCCATGACGGTCGAGCTTAATCCGGTCGAGTGGGGCCGCCTCGGCGTCGACGTGCTTGCGACCTACCTCAAGGGCGACAAGATCGAACCACGCGTGTTCATCAAGCACGTCATCATCGACAGTTCCAATATCGACAGCAAACTGCCGAAGAGCTGATGGACGTCGTACGCACGGTGCGGCAGGCGGGACAGGGCGGCCCGACGCCATTCGTGGCGGCGCTCGAAGCCGCCAACCTGCACCCGCTGTGGGACCGCTTCAGGAAGATCACCCCGGTACGGCCGCAGGCGCCGGATGCGCCCATGGTCTGGCGCTGGCGAGACATTGAGGCGCTTGCCGACCGCGCGGTCGGGGAAGTGCCGATCGACGACGTCGAGCGCCGTGCCCTGATCCTGGTCAATCCCGCCTTCGGCGGCGAGACCGTCACCACCAGCAATCTCATCGCCGCGTTCACGGTGCTCGACCCGGGCGACCGCGCGCGGCCGCATCGCCATACGTTCGCAGCAATCCGCTTTGCCACCCGCGCCGACGGCGCTGCCACCATCGTCAACGGCCGCCGCTGCGAGATGCGCAGCGGCGATCTGATCCTCACGCCGCCGATGTGCTGGCATGGCCATATCAACGCCAGCAACCACCGCATCGTATGGTTCGATGCCGCGAACATCCCGTTGCTTCGTGGCCTCGACGCCAACTTCTTCGAGCCGGGCGATCCCAAGGCGGAAAATTTCTGGCAGGTCGATGAAGGCGACGAGCGCCTATGGGCCGAGCCCGGACTCATCGCTGCCGACCTGCCGCCGCCACCGGCGCATTCTCCCAAGTACCGATATTCCGGTGAGGCGGCGCGACGCATGCTCGACGCCGTCCCGCCTGGGCCGGATGGCGCCCGCTGGGTGCGCTACGTCAATCCGGCCACCGGCGGCGCCGTGATGCCGGCGCTCGATTGTCACGCCGTGCGTCTCACCGCCGGAGCCGCTACGCGCCCCAGGCGCGCCACGTGCAACATGATCGTCCTGGTGGTTTCCGGGGCGGGACGTTCCACCGTCGGCGATCGCACCTTCGAATGGTCGCAGCACGATGTCTTCAGCGTGCCGCACTGGACCTTTGCCAGCCATGCCGCGAGCGACGCCGATGCTGACCTGTTCGTCGTTTCGGACCGGGTCGCCTTCGAGCGCCTGGAGCTTTTCCGCGAGGAGCTGCAATAGGCGCGCACCCGCATGGTCACCACGGCATCGGCGCGCCGGTCCGACGCGTCGAAGATCGCCGCTTCCTGCTCGGGCGCGGGCGCTACGTCGCCGATCTCGACATCGCCGGCATGGCGCACTGCGTGCTGGTCCGCTCGACCCACGCGCACGCCGATTTGCACCGGGTCGACACGGCGCGCGCTGCCGCCGCCCCCGGCGTGATCGCGGTGCTGACCGGCGCTGACATGGCGGCGGGCGGCATCGGTCCCATGCGGCCGCTGTGGGCCATCCGGTGCAGCGACGGGCAGCCCATGGCCGAGCCTGGCCGCTTTGCCCTGGCGCGCGGGCGCGTGCGCCATGTCGGCGAGGCGGTGGCGGCCGTGGTCGCCGACACGTACGCGCAGGCGGTGGACGCGGCGGAGCTTGTCGCGATCGACTACGGCCCGTTGCCGGTGGTGATCGACTCCCGGGCCGCCTTGGCGCCGCAGGCGCCGCTGCTGCACGACAGCGCACCCGGAAACATCTGCTTTCGCTGGTCGCGCGGCGACGGGGCCGCGACCCGGCACGCCTTCGCCCAGGCGGCGCACGTCGCCCGCATCGAGCTCGTCAACAATCGATTGATCGGCGCTGCGCTCGAGCCGCGTGCCGCGCTTGCCGTGGCGGATGCCGCGGATGAGAAGCTCACGCTGCATGTCGCCACGCAGATTCCGCACCACGTCCGGCGTCTGGTGGCCGAGCAACTCGGCGTGCCCGAAGCCAGCGTGCGGGTGATTGCGCCCGACGTCGGCGGGGGCTTCGGCTACAAGGGCAAGCATTATCCCGAGGAGACGATTGTCGCCTTTGCGGCCCGCCGGCTGCGGCGGCCGGTCAAATGGGTCGCCACCCGCAGCGAGTGTTTTCTGGCCGACAACCAGGGGCGCGACCACATCACCCGGGCCGAGCTGGCGCTCGATGCGGACGGCCAGTTTTTGGCGCTGCACGTCGATACGATGGCGAACCTGGGCGCGCATCTCTCCACGTTCGGTGCCGCCATTCCCAGCGCCATCTACAGCGCGTTGCTGGCCGGCGTCTATCGCACGCCGGCAATCTTCGTCGAATGCACCGGCGTGTTCACCAACACCCTGCCGACCGACGCATATCGCGGCGCCGGGCGGCCGGAGGCCTGCTATGTACTCGAGCGCCTGGCCGACCAGGCAGCGCGCGAGCTCAACATCGATCGCGCCGAGCTCCGCCGGCGCAACCTCGTGCCCGCCGCGGCGATGCCCTACAAGACGCCGATCGGACCGACCTATGACTGCGGCGACTTCCCCAAGATTTTCGCCCGCGTGCTGCATCTGGCCGACTATGCGGGTTTCGCTGCGCGCCGTGCCGCCGCGGCGGGGGCCGGCCGGCTACGCGGCATCGGGCTCGCCTGCTACGTGGAATCTTCGGGCGTGGCGCCCTCGCGCTTTGCCACGGCGCTCGGCGCTCGCGCCGGCTTCTTCGAGGCGGCGCATGTGCGCGTCCAGCCGGACGGCGGCGTGCAGGCGATGCTCGGCACGCACAACCATGGCCAGGGCCATGCCACCACGTTCGCCCAGATCATCTCGTCGCGGCTGGGCGTGCCGCTCGATCGCATCGAGATCATCGAGGGCGACACCGATCAGGTTCCGTTCGGCACCGGCACGTTCGGATCGCGCTCGATCGCGGTGGGCGGCTCGGCGCTCGAGCGCGCCACGGCGAAAATCATCGACAAGGGCAAGCGCATCGCGGCGCATCTGATGGAAGCCGCGGCAAGCGACATCGCATTCGATCAAGGCTGGTTTGCCGTCGCCGGCACGGATCGCCGCGTTCACTTGCGCGA
>DATFWC010000086.1:0-3160 GCA_035259885.1 Xanthobacteraceae bacterium | reverse complement strand
GGCGTTGATGGCCACGATGGCGTCGCCACCGGGGCGGTTCTCCACCACCACCGGCTGGCCCCACTTCGCCGTCAGCCGGTCGGCGAACAGCCGCGCGCTGATGTCGACGCCGCTGCCCGGCCCGAGCGGCAGGATGAATTTCACGCTCCGCTGCGGCCAGTTCTGCGCCTGCGACGGCGGCGCCCACAGTGCGAGCGCGGCGAACAGGGCGGCGGCGCCGAGGCACATCGATTGTTTCACGTTGCGCATATCATCCTCCAACCGGGACAGCGGGTTTGCCTGATCGATCGAGCACGTCAAGGAAGCTCGCGCCACTGTCCGCCAAGGCCGCGGAGCCGGTCCATCAGGCTCGAAATGACCGGCCAGAACAGCAGCACGAGCGCCAGCGTGGTGATCGAGCCGACCAGCGGGTTCGACCAGAACACCCGCAGGTCGCCCTCGGCGCCGATCATCGCCAGGCGGAACGCGTCCTCGGCGCGGTTTCCCAGAACCAGCGCCAGGGTCAATGGCGCCAGCGGGTAGCCCAGCTTCTTGAACACGTAGCCGACAACGCCGAAGATCAACATCAGCCAGATGTCGAACATGGCGTTCTGAATCGCATAGGCGCCGATCGCGCAGGAGACGACGATCATGGGCGCGATCGCGGCGAACGGCACGCGCAGCACGGAGGCGAAGATCGGCACCGTGGACAGGACCAGGACTAGGCCGACCACGTTGCCGAGATACATCGACGCGATGGTGCCCCACACGAAGCTCTTGTGCTCGACGAACAGGAGCGGCCCGGGATTGAGGCCCCACACCATGAGGCCGCCGAGCAGGATCGCGGCGGTGCCGGATCCGGGAATGCCGAGCGCCAGCATGGGCAGCAGCGCCGAGGTTCCGGCCGCGTGCGCCGCCGTCTCCGGCGCGAACACGCCCTCGATGCGGCCCTTGCCAAAACTGTCCTTGTCCTTGGACAGTCGCTTGGCCACGTTGTAGCCCATGAAGGACGCCGCGATAGCGCCGCCCGGCGTGACGCCGAGCCAGCAGCCGATGGCGGACGAGCGGAGCAGCGTCAGCCAGTAGCGCGGCAGACTCTTCCAGGTCTGCAGCACGACGCGCAGGCTGATGCGCGCGATATGGCCGCGCAGCGCCAGGCGCTCCTCCATGGTCAGGAGAATCTCGCTGATGCCGAACAGGCCGATGACGGCGACCAGGAAGTTGATGCCGCGCAAAAGCTCGCTCGAGCCGAACGTCATGCGCAGCTGGCCCGACACCGTGTCCATGCCGACGCCGGCAAGCAGCAGGCCGAGCGCCATCGAGATCACGATCTTGTGCCGCTCTTCCTTGCCGAGGCCGACGAATGAGCAGAAGGTGAGGAAATAGACGGCAAAAAATTCCGGCGGCCCGAAGCGCAGCGCGAAATCAGCGATGCGCGGGGCGAGAAACGTGATCAGCAGCACGGCGGTGAGCGAACCGATGAACGACGACGTGAAGGCGGCGGTGAGCGCCTCGGCCGCCCTGCCCTGCTGCGCCATGGGATAGCCGTCGAAGGTGGTGGCCACCGACCACGCCTCGCCCGGGATGTTGAACAGGATCGACGTGATGGCGCCGCCGAACAGCGCGCCCCAGTAGATGCACGACAGCATGACGATGGCGGTGGTTGGATCCATCGTGAAGGTCAGCGGCAGCAGGATCGCCACCCCGTTGGGGCCGCCCAGCCCCGGCAGCACGCCGACGAAGATGCCGAGCACCAGCCCGACCATCATCAGGCCCAGCGTCTTGGCGTTCAGCAGGACCTGAAATCCCTGGAACAGGAGTTCGAAAGCCTCCATCGCGGGCTCCCGCCTAGAACCCGAAGGCCGCTTCCAGCGGCCCTTTCGGCATGATCACGTTGAAGGCGATCTCGAAGGTGCAGAACATCACGGCGGTGAACACGAAGGCGGTGAGCAGCGACTTCCACGGCGCGATGCGGCCGACCCACCACATGAAGCCGGCGATGAGGAAAAAGCTCGCGACGTAGAGGCCGAGATACTGCATGAGCAGGCAGTACAGGAGGGTCGGCACGAACACCTTCATCACGCGCTCGAACTGCTGGCGGGTGACGAAAGGCTCGGTCGGCGTTTCGCTGAGCTTGGTCACGATGCCATAGAGGCTCGCGGCGCCCATCAGGACCGACAGGTAGAACGGAAAGTAGCCGGCCTGCGGGCCGTCGCTGGCCCAGCCGGCGCCGGTGCGCCAGCTGTCCCACCCGAGCAGCACGGCGAGCGCCAGCAGCAGGACCGAAACCACGAGGTCGACGCTGCGCGATTGCGCGACCGGCCGATCGTCGGCCGCGGCCGCAACCGCCTGGTCGGCAACCACCTCGTCATCTGCCATGCCGGCTCCCGGAACAGGAAAGGCCGGAAACGACGCGCCCCGGCCGTTCAAGGCAGAACGCCTGCTAGTTGCTGGCGACGAACCCGGCTTCGGTCATCAGCTGCTTGTGCAGGGCTTCGTCCTTCTGGAGGAAGTTCACCAGGTCCGGACCGGTGGTGAACGCGGGCTTCAGCGCCTGCTTCTCCATGTAGTCCTTGAACTCCGGCGTCTGCGACAGCCGCTTGAACAGATCGACATAGAACGCCGTCTGCTCGGGCGTCACCTTGCCGGGAAGGAACATGGCGCGCAGCATCGTGTACTCGACGTCGAGGCCTTCCGACTTGCAGGTCGGGATGTCGTTCCACGACTGGTCCGCCGTGACCTTGGCCTTGTATTCCATGCGGACATTGTCGAAGACGCAGAGCGCGCGCACCTGGCCGGCGCGCCACACTTCCAGGTTCTCCGACGGATTGTTCACGTTGGACTGGGTGTGATTGCCGACGAGCTGGGTCGCGGCTTCGCCGCCCGACTTGTAGGGCAGATAGTTGAACTTGGCGCCGGTCTTCTTCTCGATGAAGACCGTGAGGATGTGGTCCTCGCGCTTGGAGCCGGTGCCGCCCATCTTGAACACCGGATTGGCAGTCTTCGCCGCATCGGTGAATTCCTTAACGCTCTTGTAGGGCAGGCCGGCATTGGTCCACAGCACGAACTGGTCGAACGCCAACAGGGCGGCCGGCGTGAGGTCGCGCCAGTCGAACGGGATCTTGGCCGACAGCGGCAGCGTGTAGATGAGCGAATAGGCGATGAGGAACTTGTGCGCGTC
>DATFWC010000085.1:0-4176 GCA_035259885.1 Xanthobacteraceae bacterium | reverse complement strand
GCCGTCACCTGCGGCGGCAGCACGCTGTCGCGGTAGGATTGCGGCTGATCTTCGAAAATATCCCACGACGGCATCGAAACGACGCGCGAGCGAACGCCCGCGAGCTTCTCGTGCGCCGCGACGGCGAGCGAGACCTCGCTGCCGCTGGCGATCAGGATGATCTCGGGCGCATCGCCGGACGAGTCCGCCATCACGTAGGCGCCGCGACGCAGGCCTTCGGCCGACGCATAGCGGCTGCGGTCGAAAGTCGGCAGGGCCTGGCGCGACAGCACCATCGCCGCCGGCTTGTGGCGCAGCTGCATGACATAGCGATAGGCTTCGACCACCTCGTTGGCATCGCCAGGCCGGATCACCACCAGGCCGGGAATGGCACGCATCGACACCAGCTGCTCGACCGGTTGATGCGTCGGTCCGTCCTCGCCGTCGCCCATGGCATCATGGGTGAACACCCAGATTGCCGGAAGCTCCATGATGGCGGAGAGGCGGATGGCCGGCCGCGCATAGTCGCTGAAGATGAAGAACGTCGCCCCGAAGGCGCGCAGCTTCGACAAGGCAAGCCCGTTGACGATGGCCGCCATCGCGTGCTCGCGCACGCCGAAATGCAGGTTGCGGCCGCCTGGAGTCGCGGGCTCGAAATCGCCGGCGCCAGGAAACGTAAGCGTGGTCCGGTTCGACGGGCCGAGGTCGGCCGATCCTCCCAAGAACCACGGAATGTTCTGGGCGACTACGTTGAGTACCTTGCCGGAGGCGTCGCGCCCGGCGATGCCCTTGGGATCGGCCGAGAAGCTCGGCAGGTTGCGGTCCCATCCGGCCGGGAGCTCGCGGCGCTGCATCTGATCGATCTCGGTGGCGAGATCGGGGAATTGGCGGCGATAGTCGGCAAAGAGCGTCTCCCACCCCGCGCGCGCGGCCCCCCCGCGCGTGCCGATGCCGGCATCGAACTGTTCGCGCACCCCGTCGGGAACGAGAAACTTCGCGTCTTCCGGCCAGCCATAGGCGCGCTTGGTCAGACGTACCTCTTCGTCGCCCAGCGGATCGCCGTGCGCCGCCGCCGAGTCGACCTTGTGCGGCGAGCCGTAGCCGATATGGCTGTGCAGGATGATCAGCGTCGGCCGGCCCTCGGTTCTGTGAAAGATCTCGAGCGCGTCCTCAATGCGGTCGGTATCGTTGGCATCGCCGACGGTCAGCACGTTCCATCCATAGGCCATGAAACGCGCCGCCACGTCTTCGGTGAAGGTGATGCGGGTGCTGCCCTCGATGCTGATATGATTGTTGTCGTAGATCCAGCAGAGGTCGTCGAGGCCGAGATGGCCGGCAAGCGAGGCGGCCTCGGAACCGATTCCTTCCATAAGGCAGCCGTCGCCGCAGATGGCGTAGATGTTGTAATCGAAAATCTCGAAGCCGGGGCGGTTATAGCGGCTGGCCAGCCATCTTCGCGCGATCGCCATGCCGACGCTGGTGGCGATTCCCTGTCCCAGAGGACCGGTGGTGGTCTCGACGCCCGAGGTCCAATGATACTCCGGATGCCCGGCGGCTTTGCTGTCGAGTTGACGGAAGTGGCGGATGTCATCGAGCGTGACGGCCGGCTTGCCCAGGCGCTCGTAGTCGGCATTCACCGCCACCGTCCGCGTCAGGTACAGAACCGACCACAAAAGCATCGAGGCATGGCCGTTGGAGAGGACGAAACGGTCGCGGTTCGGCCAGATCGGGTCCTGGGGGTCGAAGCGCATGACCCGGTTCCACAGCGTGTAGACAAGTGGCGCCAGCGCCATGGGCGTGCCGGGATGTCCGGACTTCGCCTGCTGGACGGCATCGATGGAAAGGGTGCGGATGGTGTTGATGGCAAGCTGATCGAGCTGTTCGCCCGTCAAGCGGCTGGCTCCGCGATGCTCGTCCATGTTGTGCGTCCTCTTGCGCCCCCCGGACCCTGTCGTGGCGTCGTTTCAGGTCTTGGCTGGCTTCTCGACGTGCCCCCCGAACTCGTAGCGCATGGCCGACAACAGCTTGTCGGCGAAGTCCGCTTCGCCGCGCGAGCTGAAGCGCTCGTAAAGCGCCGATGAGAGGACATGCGCCGGCACGCCCTCGTCGATGGCCGCCTTGATCGTCCATCTCCCTTCGCCGGAATCGGACACCCGGCCGGCAAAGCCCGACAGCCCCGGATCCTTGATCAGCGCCGCCGCCGAGAGATCGAGTAGCCAGGAGGTAATCACGCTGCCGCGGCGCCACACTTCTGTGATGTCCGGCAGGTTGAGGTCGTATTGATAATGCTCCGGCTCGCGCAGCGGCGTCGTTTCCGCATCCAGCGTGCGACCTGCTTTGCCGATATTGGCGGCCTTGAGAATGGCGAGACCCTCGGCATAGGCCGCCATCAAGCCATATTCGATGCCGTTGTGAACCATCTTGACGAAGTGCCCGGCGCCGTTCGGTCCGCAGTGCAGATAGCCGTCCTCGGCGGTTCCGCTGTTGGCTGCGCGTCCTGGCGTGCGCGGAATGCCCTCGCGGCCCGGCGCCAGGGTGGCGAAGATCGGGTCGAGATGCTTCACCACGCCCGCCTCCCCGCCAATCATCATGCAATAGCCGCGCTCAAGCCCCCAGACACCCCCGCTCGTGCCGACGTCCACATAGTGAATGCCGCTCGCGGCGAGCTCCTTGGCGCGACGGATGTCGTCGACATAGTAGGAATTGCCGCCGTCGATCAGGATGTCGCCGCGCTCGAGATGAGGCACGAGATCGGCGATGGTCTTGTCGACGACTCCGGCCGGGACCATCAGCCAGACCGCGCGCGGCTTGGCGAGCGATTTTGTCAGCTCCGCCAGCGAGGAACTGCCGACGGCTTGTTCCTTGACGAGCTCTTGAACCGCCTTGGTCGACATGTCGTAGACGACGCACTGATGGCCGCCGCGCAGCAAGCGCCGCGCCATGTTGGCGCCCATTCGTCCAAGGCCGATCATTGCAAGCTGCACGAGCCAGTCCTCCTATGCGCCTCCTCTTTTCAGCGCGCGGTAGCGTCGGATCAGCGCGTTGGTGGAGCTGTCATGGGCGAGGTTCGGCTCAGCCTCGCTCGTGAGCTCCGGAACGATGCGCTGCGCCAGCGCCTTGCCGAGCTCGACGCCCCATTGGTCGAATGAATCGATCCGCCAGATCGACCCTTGCGTGAACACGCTGTGCTCGTAGAGCGCGACCAGCTTGCCCAACGCGGCAGGCGTCAGCTGCTCGAGCAGCAGCGTGTTGGACGGCCGGTTCCCGTCGAACACGCGGTGCGGAACGAGCCAGTCCGGCGTACCTTCCGCCTTCACCTCATCGGCGGTCTTGCCAAATGCCAGGGCCTCGGTCTGGGCGAACACGTTTGCCAGCAGCAGGTCGTGATGGTTTCCGAGCGGATTGAGCGTCCGGGCAAAGGCGATGAAGTCACAAGGGACGAGGCGCGTGCCCTGGTGGATGAGCTGATAGAACGAGTGCTGCCCATTGGTACCGGGCTCGCCCCAGTAGATCGCCCCGGTGTCGTAATCGACCCGGCGGCCGTCGAGCGTCACGCTCTTGCCGTTGCTCTCCATCGTCAATTGCTGGAGATAGGCCGGGAAGCGCTTGAGGTATTGCTCGTAAGGGAGCACCGCCACGGTCTGCGCGCCAAAGAAATTGTTGCACCAGACCGCCAGCAAACCCATGAGCACCGGCAGGTTGCGCGCGAACGGCGCGGTGCGGAAGTGCTCGTCGATCGCATGGAAGCCGTCGAGCATGGCGCGGAAATGGTCCGGCCCGATCGCGATCATGGTGGAAAGGCCGATCGCCGAATCCATCGAATAGCGGCCGCCGACCCAGTCCCAGAAGCCGAACATGTTCACCGTATCGATGCCGAACTTCGCCACCGCCTCGCCATTGGTGGACACGGCGACGAAATGGCGGGCGATTGCGGAATCGTCGGCCTTCAGTCCGGCGAGCAGCCATTCGCGCGCCGTATGCGCATTGGTCATCGTCTCCAGCGTGGTGAAGGTCTTGGACGAGACGATGAACAAGGTTTCGGCGGGATCGAGTTCCCGGACGGCTTCCGTGAAATCCGTGCCGTCGACATTGGAGACGAAGCGGAAGGTCAGCGCCCGATCGCTGTAGTGCCGGAGCGCCTCATAGGCCATGACCGGGCCGAGATCGGATCCGCCGATGCCGATGTTGATCACGTTG
>DATFWC010000084.1:0-2426 GCA_035259885.1 Xanthobacteraceae bacterium | reverse complement strand
GCGCGGCAGAATTTGAGTGCCGCCGGCTCGCACGCGTCCTGGTCGTTGGCCGTGCCCTGGTAGTTGGGATTGCCCGGCCGCTGCGGCTGCCCTTGCGTCTGCGCCTGTGCCTGCGCCGACAGGGTCGCGAGCAGCACAATGACGAAAGCAAGGCTCAGACGATGCAGCATCGGGTCGCCCCCCTCGAGAATCTTGTTTGATCCAGAAGGCGGCATGCCGGCCGGGGTTGTCAACCTGTATCGGCAGGCCGCGTTGATTCAATCAACAAGCGCGACCTGCGGGCAACACCTGCAACTTCAGCGCCGCCACTGCGGCCGGCGCTGGCCCGAGCCGATGACCGGCGGCTTATCCGATTTGTGGCGGAAGCTGATGCGCCCGCGCTGCAGGTCGTAGGGTGACATCTCGACGATCACGCGATCGCCGACGCCGGTGCGGATGCGGAATTTGCGCATCTTGCCCGCCGTGTAGGCGAGGATCTCATGATCATTGTCGAGCCTCACGCGGAAGTTTCCGTCGGGGAGAACTTCCGTCACCTCGCCGTCGAATTCGAGCAGTTCTTCCTTTGCCATCCTGGTCGTCCTTGTCGTCGAGAAAATCAGATCAGCGCGGCGCCAGGCGCGGCGCCCGCCTCGGTCATCGCGGCCGCTGCATGAATGGGAGCGAGGCGATGTCGCCGCCGCTTTTTGCCGGAAGCACCTTAGCATATTGCTCGCGTTGCGCGCGACGGTGCTGGCGCGACCGCTTGCGCCCGGACCCGGCTGGGTCGGACCCGGTGCGGCCGGACCCGTTCTGCCCGGAGCCGTTCTGCCCGGAGCCTTTGTGGCCGGAGCCTCTGTGGCCGGAGCCATTCTGGCCGGACCTGCCCCCTTGCGGACGCTGCGCGGCCGCACGCGGCGCGGGGCGCTGGCTCCGCCGCCCGGTCGCCGGGATTGCCATGCGGATGAGCTTTTCAATGTCGTGCAAAAAGGCGGCTTCTTCCGCATCGCAGAACGAGATCGCGATGCCGTCGGCACCGGCGCGCGCGGTGCGGCCGATGCGATGTACGTAGCTCTCCGGAATGTTCGGCAGGTCGTAGTTGATGACGTGGCTGATGCCGTCGACGTCGATGCCGCGCGCCGCGATGTCGGTGGCCACCAGGGTGCGCACGCGGCCGGCGCGGAAATCCGCGAGAGCGCGCTCGCGCTGCCCCTGCGACTTGTTGCCGTGGATGGCCTGCGCCGCAATGCCGGCGTGACCGAGGCCGCGCGCCACCTTGTCGGCGCCATGCTTGGTGCGGGTGAACACCAGCGCGCGATCGATGGTCTCCGCCTTGAGCACCTCGACCAGGAGCGCCGGCTTGGCGGCGCGCTCGGTGTGGATGATGCGCTGCGCGATGCGCTCCGCCGTGGAGGCGACCGGCGTCACCGCCACCTGCGCCGGATCGCGCAGCATCTGGCTGGCGAGCGCCGCGACCTCGCGCGGCATGGTGGCCGAGAACAAGAGCGTCTGGCGCGCCGCCGGCAGCTTGGCGACGATCGCGCGGATGTCATGGATGAAGCCCATGTCGAGCATGCGGTCGGCCTCGTCGAGCACCAGCACCTCGACCTTGTTGAGGCGCAGCGCATTGCTGCGCACGAGATCGAGGAGCCGGCCGGGCGTGGCGACCAGCACGTCCACGCCGCCCATCAGGGCGCGCACCTGCTTGCCCATGGAGACGCCGCCGATCGCGAGCGTGCTCGACAGGCGCAGATGGCGGCCATAGGTGCGGAAGCTGTCGAGGATCTGGCCGGACAATTCGCGTGTCGGCGACAGCACCAGCACGCGGCAAGATTTCTTTTCGAGCGGCTTGGGATTGCCGGCGAGGCGATCGAGGATCGGCAGCGCGAACGCCGCCGTCTTGCCGGTGCCGGTCTGCGCGATTCCGATGAGGTCGCGGCCGGCGCGAACCACCGGAATGGCGTCGCGCTGAATCGGCGTCGGGGTGATGTAGTTCTCCTGCGCCAGCGCACGGGTAATCGGTTCAGCCAGGCTGAAATTGTGAAACGAGGTCAAAAGACAGACTTTCATATTGGCGTACGCCGGCGGCGCCGCTGTTCGGCGCGGACGACGGAACGCGGGTTCCAAAAGCATCCCGCGTGTCTGGGCTGCCGGTGAATGGCGAATGCGTCAAATGGCGGGCGGAAAACCGTGGGGAATTCGTGCACGCGGCCCGCAAAGCGGTCTGTGGACCAGACCTTGTGATTCGCTCCCCTCCATATGATGGCCGGCTGTGTCCGTTTCAAGGCAGCGTTCACGGCAGCGTTAACCGTTTGCGACACGCAACCGGCCCGTTTTGGCTGACCGGCATCGACCTTCGCCGCCCGCCGATGGGACGCGCCGGCGCGTTAACCCTGCCGGCGCCTCTCCGATATTCTTTACGGTTCGTTGATCGCGCGTCCGGCAGGGTC
>DATFWC010000083.1:0-4098 GCA_035259885.1 Xanthobacteraceae bacterium | reverse complement strand
GCCGCCAGCATGGCGGCCCATTCCGGCCAGCTGAACAGGCCGCGCTCGTGCAGCGCCAGCGCCATGGCGAAGGCCTGCGCTTCCCACGGGGCGTGGAACACCGGCCCGTCGTCGTCGCGCGGAATGCTGGGCACAGCCTCGGCGGCACGAAGCGCCGATTCGCGGTCCACCGCGGTCACGCCGCCTCCAGATACGGCTCGAACGCCTCGACCGACACTTTGACCGTCGGGTCGGAGCCCTCGCCCCACAGGTCGCGGCCGTCGAACACCACCGTATAGAGCCACTGCGGGTTCTCGCCGGCGCCGATCACCACCGCGTCGGGAAACACGTGGCAGCCCTGGATGCGCTCGATCGTGCCGACGTGCCCGCGCACGTAGCGCGGCAGCCGCGTGTGCGTCGTCGGGTTGATGTTCTTCGCGCGCACGCGCTGCCCGATGGTGAAGCGCACCGGCCCGGCCGGCGGGCGCCCGTACTGGCCGCGCGTCAGCGCCGCGCCGATGTCGTCCGCCCGCATCGTGCGCTTCACCGGCTTGGCCGGATGCAGGGCGTGACCAGCCGTGAGCTCGTCGGCGCTCACCAGGCCCTTTTGCAGCAGGTTCTGCTCCATGCCCAGCGCCCAGCGCTTGTAGTAGGAGACGCCGAGATAGACATGCGCCGGCAGGCCTTCCTGCGCCGCGCGCGACATGTCGATGTTCCACGCGCCGGTGTAGGTCATGGCGCGCTGCATGGCGAGCACGCGGCCTTCCCACGGCGCGTGGAACACCGGCTCGTTCGGCTCCGGCTCGACCTTGCCGAAGCCATGCATGCCGCCCATGTCGTGCACGCCGTTCATGCGATCTCGTCCGGACGCTTGGGCAGCCCGGTGCCGATCATCGCGTTGCGCGTGACCAGCGTGGCCAGCCGCTCCTCGCTCCAGCCCTCGGTGCCGGCCGGCCGCATCGGCAGCACCATGAAGCGGGTCTCGGCGGTGGAATCCCACACGCGGATCTCGGTGTCGGGCGGCAGCGTCACGCCGAAGTCGGCGAGCACGCCGCGCGGGTCGGACACGGCGCGGGAGCGATAGGGCGCCGACTTGTACCAGACCGGCGGCAGCCCCAAGACTTCCCACGGATAGCAGGAGCACAGCGTGCACACGATCATGTTGTGGCGCTTCGGCGTGTTCTCCACCGCGACCAGATGGTCGCCGACGCGGCTGACATGGCCGAGCGAGCCCACCGCCTCCGTCGCGTTGGCCAGCAGGCGTTGCCGGAAGTCGGGATCGGCCCAGGCCTTGGCGACGGCGCGGGCGCCGTTGTGCGGGCCGATCCTGGTCTCGTAGGCCTCGATGATGCGGTCGAGCGCGGCCGGATCGACGTAGCCTTTCTCGCTCAGAATGGTCTCGAGCGCGCGGACCCGCAGCTGCATCTCGCTGAGCTCGGAACCGTGCCCGTGATCGTGTTCGTGGTCGTGCGGTGACATGGTGCTAATGTAGCGGCGGCATCGCGGCCAAACAATGCGGTTGACGAGGGTGGCGCAGATGAGGGCGGCCGAACTTTTCGATCTCACGGGTCAGGTGGCGCTGGTGACCGGCGCCTCGAGCGGGCTCGGCCACCACTTCGCGCAGGTTCTGGCCGCCAACGGCGCCGCCGTGGTGCTGGTGGCGCGCCGCGCCGACCGGCTGGCCGAGCTGAAAATGCTGATCGACCACGAGGGCGGCCGCGCCGTCGCGGTGGAGGCCGACGTGCTCGACCACGCCGCCATGCGGCTCGCCTTCGACGCCGCCGAGCGGGCGTTCGGGACGGTCACCATCCTGGTCAACAATGCCGGCATTGCCCATCGCGGGCGCGCCGTGGACATGGCCGAGGCCGACTGGCGCCGCGTGCTCGCCACCAACCTCGACGCCGTCTTCTTGTGGGCGCAGGAAGCCGCCCGCCGGATGCTGGCGGCGAACAAGCGCGGCGCGATCGTCAACGTCGCCTCGGTTCTTGGCTTTGCCGTGGCGAAGGGAACCGTCGCCTATGCCACCGCCAAGGCCGGGGTGGTTCAGCTCACCAAGGCGCTGGCGCTCGAGCTCGCCTTCCAGGGTGTGCGCGTCAACGCCATCGCGCCCGGCTACATCGTCACCGATCTCAACCGCGACTATCTCGCCGGGCAGGGCGCCCAGATGACGCGCGAGATCCCGGCCGGCCGCTTCGGCGAGGAGCGCGATCTCGACGGCGCCCTGCTCCTGCTCGTCTCCGCGGCCGGGAGCTACATGGCCGGCACTACCGTCGTGGTGGACGGCGGCCACATGCTGGCCCTGCGCGGGACTTAGCTTGGCACGCGCAATCTCTCCGTTGTCATCCCGGCCGAGCGCAGCGAGAGCCGGGATCCAAGTACCCCTGCCCAGCCCATTTCGTGATGCCGGGGTACATGGGTCCCGGATCAGCTCGCTTCTGGCGCGCAAGTGCGCGCCGCGAGCTGTCCGGGATGACAGCCGAGTTGGATCATAGGCGTCTGCTCTGTCCGCAAGGGGGGTGCGATCGCGATCCGAATGTGATGCAATTCCACCTCTCGCATCAGCAAGCAGGCCTGCCCATGGATTTCACCCTGCCGCCCGAGATCGAGGACCTCCGCCAGCGCACGCGCGCCTTCATCGAGGAGCACGTGCTGCCGCTCGAATCCGATCCGGAAAATTTTTCCGAGCACGAGAACATCCCGCTCGCGCGGCTGGCGCCGGTGCAGGCCAGGGCGAAGGCCGCCGGCCTGTGGGCGCCGCAATCGCCGCAAGAATTCGGCGGCATGGCGCTGCCGATCGTCGCCTGGGCCGTGCTGTACGAGGAGGCGGCGCGCTCGATCTTCGGCCCGCTGGCGCTCAACTGCATGGCGCCCGACGACGGCAACATGAACCTGCTCGCGCGCGCCGGCACGCCGGCGCAGAAGGAGAAGTGGCTGCGGCCGATCGTCGAGGGGCGGGTCAAATCCTCGTTCGCCATGACCGAGCCGGCGCCCGGCGGCGGCTCCGATCCCGGCATGATCATGACCAGGGCCGAGCGCAAGGGCGACAGGTGGGTGATCCGCGGCCGCAAGTGGTTCATCACCGGCGCCGGCGAAGCAAAACACTTCATCCTCGTGGCGCGCACCTCCGACGACAAGCGCCACGGGCTCACCGCGTTTCTCTATCACCGCGATCAGCCCGGCTGGCGCATCGTGCGGCGTATCGGGATCATGGGGCCGGAGGAGCACGGCGGCCACTGCGAGCTCGAGTTCGATGGCCTTGAAGTGGCGGACGAGGATGTGCTGCTCAAGGTCGGCGACGGCCTGCGCGTCACGCAGATCCGCCTCGGGCCGGCGCGGCTCACCCACTGCATGCGCTGGCTCGGCTGGTCCAAGCGCTGCGTCGAGATCGCCGAAGCCTACGTGGCGCAGCGCGAGGGGTTCGGCATCCGGCTGGCCGACCGCGAGAGCGTGCAGATCAAGCTCGGCCAGGTGGCGCACCAGATCCAGATCGGGCGGCTGCTCACCATGCACGCGGCGTGGAAGCTCGACCAGGGCGACCGCGCGCGCAAGGAGGTTTCCATGGCCAAGGTGCAGGTCGCCGACACGCTGCACCAGGCGGCCGACGTCGCCATCCAGCTCAACGGCGCGCGCGGCTATTCCAAGGACACGATCCTGGAATGGATCTATCGCGCGGCGCGTGCGGCGCGCCTGGTCGACGGCGCCTCGGAAGTGCACAACATGGTGCTCGCCCGCTTCGTGCGCGAGGAAGGCCGCGACTTCTGGACCTGGAGCGCCGGGAACCGGATTTGACGCTCTCGGTCTCGTCCGCGCGAAGGCGGGGACCCATGACCACCGCCGGAGATATCTCGCTGCCGCGGTGATCATGGGTTCCCGTTTGCGCGGGAACGACGGGCCCGGTTTGTGGCCTTCATGAGTGAACCACGCCGCAGCACAGGAGAAACCACATGCCGGCATATTGGTTGGCGCGCGCAAAGATTATCGATCCGGTCGAATACAAAAAATACAACGACGCCGCGCGGGCGGTTTGGCACAAGTTTCCCCGAAGAGTGCTGGCGCGCGGCGGCCGCTACGAGGTGCTCGAAGGCGAGACCATCTACGAGCGCTTCGTGGTGCAGGAGT
>DATFWC010000082.1:0-2750 GCA_035259885.1 Xanthobacteraceae bacterium | reverse complement strand
GTCGAGGCGGAAAAGCCGTCGAAGACCAGGTAGGTGGCAATCGCGCCGATGGCGCCGCCGATCGCGGCGAGCACCAGCGACTCCACCAGTGTGCCGACGAAGGCGGGAAAGCCGCCGAAGCCGATGGCGCGCAAGGTGGCGATCTCGACCGCGCGCGCCGCGACCGAGGAGTACATCGTGTTGAGCGCGCCGGCGAGGGCGCCGAACGCCATGGCAATCGCGAGCGGCCAGCCGAGCTTCTGGATGAGGTCGGACGTCTGCGACGCCTGGTCGGCGAAATAGGCGGCCTCCGACTTCACGTCGAGCTTCAGGCGTGGATCGTTGTCGACATAGCTCTTCAGCGCCGCGAGGCTCGCCGGATTGTCCAGCCGCGCCCGCACGGTCTGGAAAAAGTTCGGCCGGTTGAACAGGCTCTGCACTACCGGCAGGTCGGCCCAGATCTCGGATTCGAACACGCTGCCGCCGGCCTCGAACATGCCGACGACCGTCCAGCGGCTGGAGCCGAACGTGACCGTCTGGCCGAGATCGAATCCCTCGAACTCGCGCGCCAGGCCCTTGCCGACGACGATCTCGTTGGCGCCGCGGTTGAACATGCGGCCGGCCGCAAGCTTGATGCCCTGGCGCAGCGCCGCGCCCTGCTCGCCGATGCCGCGCAGCGGCAGGTTGGCCTTGGTCTGGCTCGAACGCTTGATCCCGTCGACCACGAGATAGAGTTCCGACGACACCAGCGGCTTGCCGTCGGGCCCGCGCGCAATTCCCGGCCCGTCCTCGATCAGCCGCACCTGGTCGCGCGAGACCGTGCTGTTGATCTCGGCCTGCGAGCCGCCGCGCAGCACCATCGCGATGTCCGGCGAGCCCGACCCGGCGAGCGTGCGCTGGAAGCCGTTGGCCATGGCCAGGAACGACAGCAGCACGATGACGACCAGCGCCACCGCCACGATGGTCGACAGCGACAGCCACAGCCGCTGCGGCATGCTTTTCAGGTTGATCGACGTGACGGCGGCGATTTGCAGCAGCAGCGAGCGCATGGGTTCAGCCCCGTCCGAGCGCGGCGGCGATCTTGAGCCGCATGGCATTGAGCGCCGGAATGATGCCGGTGACGACGCCGAGCAGGATCATCAGCGCCACGCCGAGAGCGACGATCTCCGGCGTCACCGCAAATCCGGGCAGGAAATTCTGCATGCTGGTGCGCAGCGCGAACGCCGCGATCGCGGCAAGCACGAGGCCGGGGAGTCCTCCGAGCAGGGCGAGCAGCACGGATTCGCCGAGCACGAGGGTCAGGATGCGCGGGCCGGAAAAGCCCAGCGTCTTGAGCACGCCGATCTCCCGCGTGCGCTCGCGGATGGTAAGCGCCATGGTGTTGCCGACGATCATCAGGATGGTCACGAAGGCGGCGCCCACCACCAGCGTGACGATCAGGGCGATGTTGCCGAGCTGGGCCGCGAACGCCTTGTTGAACGCCTTCTCGGTATCGGTCGACGTCTCCGCCGACGAGTTGGCGAACATCTGGTCGATCGCCTTCGCCACCCGGTCGTTCAGGTCCGGCGAGGTCGTCTGCAACACCATCCAGCCGATCGTGTCCTTGCCGAACGACCGCGTCTCGTCGAAGTAGGCGTACTGGAAGACCATGAAGTTGGTGTCGATCTCCGGCCGCTTCGCCTTGAGGATGCCGACGATCGTCATGTCCCAGGTGCGCGAGCCATTGCGCTGGGAGAAGATGTTGCTGTTGACCGGGATGCGGTCGCCGACCTTAAAACCCCATTTGCGCGCCATGGTCTCGCCCACCAGTGCGCCGGTGCGCTCGCGGATGAAGGCCTGCCGCTCCTCGGCCGACATGTCGATGTCGTTGCCGTACACCTCCAGGTAGGTTTCCGGCTGCACCGCCAGCGCGATCAGGAAATTCTTCGGATCCTGGTAGTAGCCGCCGAACCAGTTGAGGTGCGCGACCTGATGCACGCCCTCGACGCCGCGCACGCGGTTGAAATAGGCGATCGGCAGCGGCTGGGTGAAATTGATCTTGTTGACCACCACGAGCCGGTCGGCGGCGGCGCGGTCCTCGCCGGCCGTGAAGGCGCGATAGAACCCGGCCAGCATCCCGAAGATCAGGAACGCGACCAGGATCGACACGATCATCAATATGGCGCGCAGCTTCTTGCGAAACAGGTTCTTGCGCACCAGGACGAAGTCGTTCATGCCGCAAGATCCTTCTCGACGAAGCTGCCCTTGTCGAGGTGCCACGTGCGGCGCGCGTAGCGCGCGGCGGCCGGGTCGTGCGTCACCATCACGATGGTCTTGCCGAGGTCGCGGTTGAGGAGCTGCAGGATCGACAGGATCTCGTCCGCCGAGGCGCGGTCGAGGTCGCCGGTGGGCTCGTCGCACAAGAGCAGGTTCGGGTCCGACACGATGGCGCGCGCGATGGCGACGCGCTGCTGCTGGCCGCCCGACATCTCGCGCGGATAGTGCTTGGCGCGATCGGCGAGGTTGACGATTTCGAGCGCGGTGGCGACGCGCTGCGCCCGCTCCTTGCCGCGCAGCCGGGTCAACAGCAGCGGCAGCTCGACGTTCTGCGCCGCCGTGAGCATCGGCATTAGATTGTAGAACTGGAAGATGAAGCCGATATTGGCGGCGCGAAAGCGCGCGAGCTCGCCTTCCGACATCTTGTCGATGCGCTGCCCGGCGACATGGATCTCGCCCGCGTCGGGCCGGTCGATGCCGCCGAGCAGGTTGAGCAGCGTGGTCTTGCCCGAGCC
>DATFWC010000081.1:0-6671 GCA_035259885.1 Xanthobacteraceae bacterium | reverse complement strand
AGTCCCGTCCGCGGCGCATTGACCAGCACCGCCATGTTGCCGGGCGGATGCTCGTTCTTCCACATCTTCTGGTGCGCGAGCGGAATCTTGCTCCAGGGGAACACCTCGCTCATGCACGGATCGATGCGGCGCTCGAGCACGAACTGGTTGGCGGCCGACGCCTGCTTGAGATTGGCGAAATGCGAGCCCTGGATGCGCTTCTGCCGCATCCACACGTAGCGCGCATCGAAGGTGATGTTGTAGCCAGTGGTGCCGGCGCAGAACACGACCATGCCGCCGCGCTTCACCACCAGGCAGGACACCGGAAACGTCTGCTCGCCCGGATGCTCGAACACGATGTCGACGTCCCGCTTGCCGGTGACGTCCCAGATCGCTTTGCCGAACTTGCGCGCCTCCTTCACCCAGGCGTCATATTCGGGCGTGTTGACCTTGGGCATCTGGCCCCAGCAGGAAAAGTCCTTGCGGTTGACCAGGCCCTTGGCGCCGAGGCCCAGCACGTAGTCGCGCCTGTTCGGGTCCGAGATGACGGCGATGGCGTTGGCGCCGGAGGCGGCGGCGAGTTGCACGCCGAACACGCCGAGGCCGCCGGAGCCGCCCCACACCAGCACGTTATCGCCGGGTTTCAGCGTGTGCGGCGGATGGCCGAACAGCATGCGGTAGGCGGTCGCCAGCGTGAGCGTGTAGCAGGCGGCCTCCTCCCAGGTGAGGTGCTTCGGCTTCTGCATCAGCTGGCGCGACTGCACGCGGCAGAACTGGGCGAACGAGCCGTCCGGCGTCTCGTAGCCCCAAATGCGCTGCGACGGCGACAGCAGCGGGTCGCCGCCGTTGCACTCCTCGTCGTCGCCGTCGTCCTGATTGCAGTGGACGATGATCTCGTCGCCGACCTTCCAGCGCTTCACCTTCGCGCCCACCGCCCAGACAATGCCGGCCGCGTCGGAGCCGGCGATGTGGTAGGGGTTCTTGTGCACGTCCAGCGGCGAGATCGGCTGCCCCAGGCCTGCCCAGACGCCGTTGTAGTTGACGCCGCCGGCCATCACGAGCACCAGCACCTCGTCGTCGGCAATGGGCCAGGTCGGCAGCACCTCCACCTGCATGGACGATTCGGGCGGCCCGTGGCGCTCCTTGCGGATCGCCCACGCGTACATTTTCTCGGGCACGTGGCCGAGCGGCGGGATTTCGCCGAGCTCGTACAGGCTTTTCAGCGGCGCCGGGTGCGCCTTTGCGGCCACGACAGACATGCCGGCCTCCTCTTCATGGAGCGGCGTGAAATTCGCGCCAGTGTGGCGCAAACCATGCTGCGGTGCAATAACAATGCGCGTGGGTGCGCACCGGTTCCTCGGCTCGATAAGGACGGATTCCGTGATCGGCGCCTCGGCTTTGTACTGCTGCCGTGGTCTCGACTGAAGAGCGTTGCTTGAGCACGTCCGCCGGTTCGCTGCTCATGATGGAGATCATTGCATGCGGCGGCAATTTATGCTGCAGTGCAACAGAAACGGTTTTTGGCCGGCCGCGTTAGGCAGAATGTTGGGGATCAGTCGCGAGGCGGATGGCGAAAGGCGGTATCCTGAGCGCGCTGCGATGGGGCAGCGGCATCATCAGGAGCGAACACCATGGTTGGGGTGGAAAGCATCATCATCATGATCATCATCGGCGCCATCGCCGGCTGGTTGGCCGGAAAGCTGGTGCAAGGCTTCGGTTTCGGCCTGATCTGGAACATCGTGATCGGGATCATCGGGGCAGTCATCGGCGTGGCGCTGCTGACGCGGCTGGGCGTCGTTCCGTTCGCCGGCTTCTTCGGCTCCATTATCAACGCCACGATCGGCGCGCTCGTGCTCCTGCTCATCGTCGGCCTGGTCAGACGCGTGATGGCATAAACATTCGGGACGGCATGCGCGACAAGCCCTGGATCTTCCGTACCTACGCCGGCCATTCCACGGCGCGCGACTCCAACGCGCTCTACCGCAAGAACCTGGCGAAGGGACAGACCGGTCTCTCGGTCGCGTTCGATCTGCCGACCCAGACGGGCTACGATTCCGACCATGCGCTGGCCAAGGGCGAGGTCGGCAAGGTCGGCGTGCCGATCTGTCATCTCGGCGACATGCGGGCGCTATTCGACAGCATCCCGCTCGCCGAGATGAACACTTCCATGACGATCAACGCCACGGCGGCATGGCTGCTGGCGCTGTACATCGCGGTCGCCGACGAGCAGGGCGCGCCGCGCGAAGCCCTGCAGGGCACGACGCAGAACGACATCATCAAGGAGTATCTCGCGCGCGGCACCTACGTGTTCCCGCCAGCGCCGTCGATGCGGCTCACCAAGGACGTGATCCTGTTCACGACCCGGGAGATGCCGAAGTGGAACCCGATCAACGTGTGCTCCTACCATCTGCAGGAGGCGGGCGCGACGCCGGTGCAGGAACTCGCCTTCGCGCTCGCCACCGCAACGGCTGTGCTCGACACCGTCAGAGCGGCGAGCGAGGTTGCGCCGGACAATTTCGGCGAGGTGGTCGGCCGCATCTCGTTCTTCGTCAATGCCGGGCTGAAATTCGTCACCGAGCTCTGCAAGATGCGCGCGTTTGCCGAGCTGTGGAACGAGATCACGGCCGAGCGCTACGGCGTGAACGACCCCAAGCAGCGCCTGTTCCGCTACGGCGTGCAGGTCAACTCGCTCGGGCTGACCGAGCAGCAGCCGGAAAACAACGTCACCCGCATCGTCCTGGAAATGCTGGCCGTGACGCTGTCGAAGGGCGCGCGCGCCCGCGCCGTGCAACTGCCCGCCTGGAACGAGGCGCTCGGTCTGCCGCGGCCGTGGGACCAACAATGGTCGTTGCGCATGCAGCAGATCCTTGCCCACGAGACCGACCTGCTCGACTACGGCGACATCTTCGACGGCTCGATCGAGGTCGCGCGCAAGGTCGACGAGCTCAAGCGCGCCGCGCGCGACGAGATGACCTATATCGAGAAGCTGGGCGGCGCCGTCGCGGCGGTCGACTCCGGCTACATGAAGCAACAGCTGGTCGAGTCGAACATGCGCCGGCTCGAGGCGATCGAGCGCGGCGAGCAGACCGTGGTCGGCGTCAACCGGTTCGTGGAGAGCGAGCCGTCGCCGCTGGCCGACGCCGCCGACGCGATCCTCACGGTTTCGGCTGACGCCGAAACCGAACAGATCGAGCGCCTCAAGGCCTGGCGCGCCCAGCGCGACGGCGACGCGGTCGCCCGCGCACTGCAGGACCTCAAGCGCGCGGCGCGGGAAAACCGCAACATCATGCCGGCCTCGATTGCTTGCGCCAAGGCCGGCGTCACCACCGGCGAATGGGGCTTCGCACTGCGCGACGCCTTCGGCGAATACCGTGCGCCGACCGGCGTCGGCCGCGCCGTGCGCAATGACGCGCAGGGGCTCGACGACGTCCGTGCCGAGGTCGAGCGCGTGTCGCGCAAGCTCGGACGCCGCCTCAAGCTGATGGTCGCCAAGCCGGGGCTCGACGGACATTCCAACGGCGCCGAGCAGGTCGCATCGCGCGCCCGCGACGCCGGCATGGACGTGGTCTACGACGGCATTCGCTTCAGTCCGGCCGAGATCGTCGAGGCCGCGCGCGCGCAGCGCGTGCACGTGCTTGGGCTGTCGGTGCTTTCGGGCAGCCACGTGTCCCTGGTCACCGAAGTGGTGGCGCGCATGCGCGCCGCGGGCCTGAGCGACGTGCCGGTCGTGGTCGGCGGCATCATCCCGCCGGAAGATGCAAGCGCGCTGAAAGCCGCCGGCGTCGGCGCTGTCTATACGCCCAAGGATTTCGAGCTCAATCGCATCCTGGTGGATATCTTGCGCATCGTCGACCGCGAGGCCGAGAAGGTGGCATAAGCCTCAGGCGGCAGTGAAATCGTTGAGCAGCGACGCGATCGCGGCGGGACTGACCGGCTTGGCGAGGTAGGCATTCATGCCAGCGGCGCGCGCTGCCTGCTGGTCATTGACTTCCGAGTGCCCGGAAATGCCGATGATGGGAACGCGCGCGCCGGCGCCCGTCAGTTCGCGGATGAGGCGCGTCGCCGCAACGCCGTCGAGGTCCGGCAACGTGACGTCCATCAGCACGGCGTCGTAGTTGCCGCGGCCGACCGCGTCCACCGCCGCCTTGCCGCTGTCGACGAAATCCGCGCGATGGCCGAGTTCGGTCAGGATGGTGTTGAGCACCACGCGGCCGTACGGATTGTCCTCGGCGCACAGGATGCGCAGGCTCTTCACCGCGGCGAGATGTGCCTGCGCCTCGTCGGTCTTGTCGGCCGCCTTTTTCGCCGCCACGACGATCTCGAGACCGAACCGCGAGCCGCGGCCCGGCGCGCTCTCGATGGTGAGATCGCCGCCCATGGCGCGGGCGATGCGCTTGACGAAGGTCAGCCCCAGGCCGGTGCCGCCGAACCGGTGCGCGATCGCCTTGCTGGCCTGGGCGAAGGGACGGAACAGCCGCTTCATCTCGGCCGCCGACAGGCCGATGCCGCTGTCCCCGACCGTGAACATCAGGCGAGTGCGACCGCGCCCGGCCGGCCGCGCCGCCACGTGCAGCGCGACCTCACCGCGGTCGGTGAACTTCACCGCGTTGTCGACGAGATTCTCCAGCGCGGCGCGCAGCCGCACCGGGTCGCCGATGACGAGCGAAGGAAGCTCGCCGATGGCGACCGCGACCGACAGGCCTTTGGTTTCGGCGCGCGCCCGCATGCTGGCCGCGATGGCCTCGGCCAGCGGGCGCGGGCGGAACGGATAGGAGCGCAGCACCAGCTTGCGCCGTTCGGCCTTGGCGCCATCAACGATCACGGTGGTCAGTTGCGCCAGATGCTCGGCCGCGCTCTTGATGGCGGCCGCCCAGCCGCGCTCGCGTTCCGGCAGCTGCGAGGCGGCCAGCAACTCGCCGAACGCCAGGATGCCGTTGAGCGGCGTGCGCACCTCGTGGGCGAGCGCCGCCAAGGCGGCCTCGATCGACACGTCGTCGTCGTCGGCCTGCCGTGAGCGTTTCGGGCGGGCCCGCTTCGTCGTGCGCCGCTTGGTGGCCTTGGTCTTACGCATGACGCTCCTGTGACAGCGATCATCGCACGGGCGGGCTTAACGGACCATAAGGGCAAGCCACATTAATGGCGGCGGCGGTCACCCGAGGCCAATCAACCGACGGATATCGGCCGGCGTGGCGCCCTGCTGGCGCAGTTCCCGCAGCCCCGTTGCGCGCGTCGACTTCGACAGCTTGCGGCCGTCCTGGTCGAGAACCAGATGGTGGTGCCGATAGGTCGGCACGGGCAGGCCGAGCAGCACCTGCAGCAGGCGATGGATGCTGGTCGACCAGAACAGATCCTGGCCGCGCACGACATGCGTCACGCCCTGATCGGCGTCGTCCAATACCACCGACACGTGATAGCTCGTGGGCGTGTCCCGGCGCGCCAGCACGACGTCGCCCCAGATCTCGGGCGCCGCGGCCACCGTGCCGCTCTCGCCGCCCGGTCCCTCGCCGGTTTCGTGCCACGTGAGCGGGCCCGCCGCGGCGCGCGCCGCCGCCATGTCAAGACGCAACACAAAAGCTTCACCGGCGGCGATACGCGCCGCGCGCTCCGCCGCCGGCATCGCGTGCGCCGATCCCGGGTAGAGCGGCGCGCCGTCCGGATCGCGTGGCCAGGCCCCTTGCACCTCGCGCTCGGCCACCAGCCGGGCGATCTCGGCCCGGCTCTCGAAGGTGGCATGGACGAGGCCGCGCGCCTCCAGCTGCGCGATCGCCGCCGCGTGGGCCGCGAGATGCTCGGACTGGCGCCGCACCGGCTCCTCCCAAGCGATCCCCAGCCATGCCAGATCCTCGTAGATCGCCGCATCGAACTCGGGCCGGCAGCGGGTCTGGTCGATGTCCTCGATGCGCAGCAGAAGCCTTCCGCCGGCGGCACGCGCCATGTCGAAGTTGATGAGCGCCGACAGCGCGTGGCCGAGATGGAGATAGCCGTTCGGGCTCGGGGCGAAGCGGAAAACCGACATGGACACTCGCCCCTCGCATCGGCCGGCACGGATGCGCTATGTGAGTGCGGTCCCGCCATGCTGCATGTCAACCGCATGTATCCCCGCATCGACAGCGAGGCCGACTTGGCCATCGGGCTGAAGGCGCTGCTCGCCGCCGATCCGCGCTTCGCCGAAATCTCGGCGCGCGCCGGCCCGCCGCCGCTGCGCCGGCGACCCGGCGGATTTGCCGGGCTCGCCGCGATCGTGGTGTCGCAGCAGGTCTCGACCGCCAGCGCCAGCGCGATCTGGGGCCGCCTGAACGCCGCCTTCGAGCCTTTCGGGTCCAAGGCGGTGCGTCGCGCGCGCCCGGCCAAGCTCCAGCGCATCGGCCTGTCGGCGGCGAAAATCCGTACCCTGAAGGCGATCGCCAAGGCGGTCGAGGACGGAACGCTCGATCTCGCGGCGCTGGCCTCGCTGCCGGCAGACGACGCGCATGCGCTGCTCACGTCGGTGCACGGCATCGGACCGTGGACGGCCGACATCTACCTCATGTTCTGCCTCGGCCACGCTGATGCGTGGCCGGCCGGCGATCTTGCGTTGCAGGAAGCTGCCCGCATGGCATTCGCCCTCGATGCGCGGCCGACCGCCAAAGCCATGGTGCCGCTGGCGGAGCCGTGGCGACCGTGGCGCGGGGTGGCCGCGCGCCTGCTGTGGG
>DATFWC010000080.1:0-11214 GCA_035259885.1 Xanthobacteraceae bacterium | reverse complement strand
ACGGCGCCGGGATCGCTTCCGTTCTGCACCAGCGAGCACTACGACCGGGCGGCGCACACCTATGGCAAGTCGTACCCCGAGCTCGCGCGCGGCCTCGCGCGCGACTATGCGAGCGCGCCCGATGTCGTCGCCTATCCGCGCCATGAAGGCGACGTCGCCGCCGTGCTCGACTGGGCCGGATCGGCGGATGCGACCGTGACACCGTTCGGCGGCGGATCGAGCGTGGTCGGCGGCGTGGAGCCGAAGCGCTACGGCCACAAGGGCGCGGTCACGATCGACCTGCGCGAGATGGGCAAGGTCAAGGAGCTCGACAAGACCTCGCGCGCCGCGCTGATCGAAGCCGGCACTTACGGGCCGGCGCTCGAGGCGCAGTTGCGCCCGCACGGAATGACGCTGCGCCACTTCCCGCAGAGCTTTGAATATTCCACGCTCGGCGGCTGGATCGCGACGCGCGGGGGAGGGCACTTCGCAACGCTCTACACCCACATCGACGATTTCGTGGAATCGCTGCGCACGGTCACGCCCAAGGGCGTGATCGAGAGCCGCCGCCTGCCCGGCTCCGGCGCCGGACCGAGCCCGGACCGCATGGTGATCGGCTCGGAGGGAATTTTTGGCGTCATCACCCAGGCCTGGATGCGTCTGCAGGATCGCCCGACCTGGCGCGCGGGCGGTGCCGTGCGTTTCAAGGACTTCTTCACCGCCGCGCGTGCCGTGCGGGCGATCGCGCAGGCGGGGCTTTATCCGTCGAACTGCCGCATCCTCGATCCGGCCGAGGCCTACAACACCGGCGCGGCCGATGGTTCGGTGGCCGTCATGGTGCTGGCGTTCGAGTCGGCGGACCATGACGTCGAACCATGGATGAAGCGCGCGCGCGAATGCTGCGCCGATCACGGCGGCATGCCGGAGGCGAGCGGCGCGCAGGCGCACCGCGAGGGCGCGGCCGGGGTGTGGCGCAACGCCTTCATCCGCATGCCCTATGCGATGGAGCGGCTGATCCTGCGCGGCGTCATCAACGACACGTTCGAGACGGCCATCACCTGGGAACGCTTCGAAAAATTCCACGACGCGATCAAGAACGCGACGCGGGTTGCGATCGAACAGGCGACCGGCCGCAAGGGTCAAGTGACCTGCCGCTTCACCCACGTCTATCCCGATGGACCCGCGCCCTACTTCACGTTTCATGCCCTGGGCGAGCCGGGCAAGCTCGGCGCGCAGTGGCTCGCGATCAAGAGCGCGGCGCTTGATGCCGTGATCGACAACGGCGGCACCGTCACGCACCACCACGCGGTCGGGCGCGATCATCGTCCCTGGTACGACCGCCAGCGCCCGCCGCTGTTCGCCGCAGCGCTGCGCGCCGCCAAGAAGGCGCTCGACCCGCACGGCCTGCTCAATCCCGGCGTCCTGATCGACCCGTGACGCTCAGGCCGGACAAAGAAACGGCGGCACGGTCCAGAACGAGTTGGGGCCATGCGGTCGCGACCTTGGCTGTCGCAGAAGCGTGCTCGCTTCACGCGATGAGCCGCTCGTCATCCCAGACCTTGTCGGGCATCGGCAGGTCCGCAAAGGTTTCCCTGGTCGGCGGCCTGTCCGGCTCAATGCCCAGCATCTCAAGCACCATCACGAGCTGACGTACGTGCTGACCCGAATGCCACGTTGTCCGCTCCAGATAGTCGTGCAGCGTCACGTCGCCGTAATAGACGCGGGCCTTGCGCGAAAAGTCGGTCGTCTGGCCCGGGCCACCCCACCAGGCGCTGAAGCGCGCCAGCACGTCTTGTCCGTAGGCAAGTATTTTGGCCCTGGTGTCCATGTCTGGCGGCGGCACGCGGCTGTAGGCGCCTTCCTTGAGCGGCAGGCTTTTCACCTCGTGCTCCAGGAAGGCATCGGCGATGTTGAAGATGTGATAGCCGAGCTGGGCGTAGCTGCGAGGCCGATGCGGCAGCATGCGGCCGAGCTTGTCTTCCGGAATTTGTGCGAACAGCCGCTGCGCCGTCATTTGGATCTCGACGAGCCGCGCGACCAGGTCGCGCGCGGGCAGCACCTGCGCGCCCCCCCACGCGATGCCGGCGACGCGTGCCACGTCGCGCAGGACCTGGCCGTTCGCCCAATCCGTGCCACGCCGCACGATCGGCACCGAGCGGATGCCCAGCGCTGCCAACTCGGCAAAGGCATCCTTGTCCTCGAGCACGTTGACGGAGACGAAGGGAACGCCGTGCTTGGTCAGGAACTCCTTCATCCTGAGGCAGCTGGTGCAGCCGGGCTGCCAGTATGCTTTGATGACGGAGGCTTCAGGGGTTGATTGCGCCATGGGCCTGCTCCTCAAACGCCGGCGCAGCATATTCCACCGGCCGGGGGCTGCAAGCGAAGATGCAAGGGCACCGAAATGACACCTCGCCCCGGTCCGCCGATTCGTCTCAACGGCGTGGAATATCGCTGGCCTGACCGTCCGGTCGTCGTCGTTTGCAATGATGGCGGCGATCCCGCGTATTTCGATCAGGCCCTGAAAGCGGGAATCGTACCCAACGTCGCCCGTTTCATGGAGACGGGGTTCAGCGCGATCGCCCAATGCGTCATTCCGAGCTTCACCTGTCCCAACAACGTGTCGATCGTCACCGGCAGCCCGCCTTCTATCCACGGCATATCCGGGAACTTCTATCTCGAACCGGAGACGGGCAAGGCGGTCGTCATGACCGGCCCCGAGCTCATGCGCTCGACGACCATCCTCGCGGAGTTTTCAGGTCAGGGCGCGAAGGTCGCGTCCATAACGGCCAAGGACAAGCTGCGCCAGCAGCTCGGCAAGGACATGAACATTGCCGGCGGCTGCATCAGTTTCTCCTCGGAAAAGGCCGATCAATGCAACAGGCGCGAGAATGGCATCGAGAATGTGCTCGAACTCGTCGGCCTGCCGCTGCCGGACATGTATTCGCCGGAACTGTCGCTGTTCGTGCTCCAGGCGGGCATCAAGCTGCTGGAGACGGAAAAGCCGCTCATCATGTATTTGTCGTTGACGGACTACATCCAGCACAAATACGCACCCGGTGAACCGGAAGCGGACCGCTATTATCGCGACATGGATGCGCTGTTCGGGCGCATGCACGAGCTCGGCGCGGTCGTCGGTCTCGTCGCGGATCATGGAATGCGCGACAAGTCCAACCCCGACGGCTCGCCCAGGGTCGTATGGCTCCAGGACGCGCTCGATCTCGAGTTCGGAACGGCCGCAACAACGGTGATCTGTCCGATCACCGACTATTTCGTGGCGCATCATGGGGCGCTCGGCAGCTTCGTTCGCGTCTACTGCAGCCGCCACGCTGCACCCGAAGCCGTCATCAGGTTCACGCGCAAGCTTCCCGGCATCGAAGCCGTTCACGACAAGGCAACCGCTGTCCGACTGTTCGATCTGCCGATCGACCGCGAAGGCGATGTCGTGGTCATAAGCGATGGCGCGACCTGCATCGGAACGACACCCTCCGCGCACGACCTGGCGGCCCTCGGCGGCCATCCATTGCGCACCCATGGCGGCATCGCCGAAAGTCGCGTCCCGTTCATTCTAAATTATCCGCTGAACGAGACCTATGCCGAACGGGCTGCGCGCGGCGGATTGCGGAGCTTCCACATCTTCGACTTTGCCATCAATGGCGTCGTGACGTGAGAACATTGCTGCTCATGTGGACGACGAGTTGAACCAGGCATGCGGCCGCAGGTTGTGATCACGTTCGCGGCGCGGCGCGCGCCACAACGAGCAAGAGTAGGCGTTTCCGTGTTTGCCACCTTGGCGTTGTCCGCCGGATAGCCTCTCCGTCCCGCCGAAGCGTTCGGGGTTGCCCGTCGCCAGCGGCCAGATCCGGCTTGAAACGTGACGTTGCCTCTTTGAACCCTGTGGCTCTCGATCCCGCGCTGCGACATTACAAAAAGTTAATCTGGCCGACAGGATGTCGCAGGTGCTCGAAATCATGTGTCGCGAGACAAATCGATCAGGCTCCGGTAGACGTTATTCGGGCGGAAGTGACCAGCCTTCATCGGGTGGTTCGAGCCCCAATGAGCCGACAATGGCCGAGTGGCATCGCGGGGCGCGAAGACCACAAGGGGAGGAACGTGGCCAAGCTGCTCGAGGTCGAGAATCTCCAGACGCATTTCGTGACGTCGGCAGGCCTTGTCAAAGCAGTTGACGGCATCTCGTACGAAGTCGGCGAGGGCGAGACGGTCGCCGTGGTGGGCGAATCCGGCTGCGGCAAGTCGGTCGGCGCACTTTCGATCCTGCGGCTCATCCCGAGTCCTCCCGGCCGCATCGTCGGGGGCAGCGTTCGCTTCGCCGGCCGCGATCTGCTGACGCTCGGCGAGGAGGAGATCCGTCGGGTCCGCGGCCGCGAGATCGGCATGATCTTCCAGGAACCGATGACGTCGCTCAACCCGGTCTTGACCATCGGGCTTCAGCTCACGGAGACGCTGCGGCAGCACTTGCCGGTTTCGCAAGAGGCGGCGGAGCAGCGGGCCGTCGAACTGCTCGGGATGGTCGGCATCTCGGATCCCCGGCGGCGGCTTCGGCAATATCCCCATCATCTGAGCGGCGGCATGCGCCAGCGGGTCATGATCGCACTGGCGCTCTCCTGCCACCCGAAGCTTATCATCGCGGACGAGCCGACAACGGCGCTCGACGTCACCATCCAGGCCCAGATCCTGGAGCTGATGAAGGACCTGACACGGCGTCTCGGCGTTGCATTGATCCTCATCACGCACAACCTCGGCGTCGTGGCTCGCTATGCCGACCGGGTGAACGTCATGTATGCGGGCCGCATCGTCGAGAGCGGAACGGCTCGACACATCTATCACAACCCGAGTCACCCCTACACGCTCGCCCTCCTGCACTCGGTCCCGCGCATGGATCAGCCGCGCAAGGCCAGGCTTGATCCGGTCGAAGGACAGCCGCCCGACCTGATGCGACTCGGCGCCGGCTGCGCCTTCTGTCCACGCTGCGGCTTTGCCGCCGCGCGGTGCCGCGAGGCCGCTCCTGTTCTCGAACCCGTGGCGGGCGGGCATCTGTCAGCGTGCTGGGAAAAGGCCCGGCTTGCCGAGACCAGGCAGGTGGCGTCATGACCGCGGCAGACGCCATGGCCCCGGACATTCCTCTTGCCGCCGCGAGAATTCCGCAGAGCGACGTCTTGGTCAGCGTCCGTGGCCTGAAGAAATACTTCCCGGTCACCGAGGGCGCGCTCATTCCGCGCACGGTTGCCTACGTCAAGGCGGTTGACGGCGTCAGCTTCGACATTCGCCGCGGCGAGACGCTCGGCCTGGTCGGCGAGTCGGGTTGCGGCAAGACCACGACCGGCCGCTGCATCCTGCAGCTCGAACGCCCGACGGAGGGCGAAATCCTGTTCGACGGTGTCAGCCTCACCAACCTCGGGCGGAAATCGCTGAGCGGTCTGCGCCGGCGTATCCAGGTCATCTTCCAGGACCCGTACAGCTCGCTCAATCCGCGCATGAAGGTTGGCGAGATCATCGGCGAGCCGATCCGCGTCCATAACATCGAGCCTGACAGGCGGGCGCAGGAAAGGCGCGTCCATGAGCTGTTGGACGTGTGCGGCCTGCCGAAAAAGTTTGCCGATCGCTACCCCCACGAAATGAGCGGCGGGCAGCGCCAGCGCGTCGGCATTGCGCGTGCGCTCTCGCTGCGGCCAGAATTCATTGTTTGCGACGAGGCGATCTCGGCGCTCGACGTGTCGATCCAGGCGCAGATCATCAATCTCCTCGAAGAACTCCGCGAGCAGTTCAAGCTCACCTACCTGTTCATTGCCCATGATCTCAGCGTGGTCCGGCACCTGTGCCATCGTGTCGCGGTCATGTATCTTGGAAGGGTGGTCGAGGTCGCCGACTGTGATGAGCTGTACGGCAATCCGTTGCATCCGTACACGCGGGCTCTGCTCGAGGCCGTGCCGGTCGCCGATCCTGCGGTCGAGGAACGGCGCCAGCACCGGACTCTCAAGGGCGAGGTGCCGAGCCCGATGAATCCGCCGGCCGGCTGCGTGTTTCATCCGCGTTGCCCGCTGGCCGTCGAAGGATGCAGCAAGGCCGTGCCGAGCCTGCGAGAGATGAGGGTTGGCCATTGGGTTGCCTGTACGCAAGTCTAGCGCCTGTTCGGGCGAAGCCCGCCTTCGGACGCGATCCGAGGGGGCACCGGTTCGCCGTCAGGAACACGCGCCACACAATGAATTCCGGAGCATGCGCCGATTCCGCGGAACGGGACATGCTGCAGGCTTCGCCAGGATCTTAAAGGGGGTGACGTGACGAACTTGTGAGAATCCTAATCAAAGCTCCTCATTGCAAAGAAGGGGCTCGACGAGATCCAGAGGAGGAAGGCAATGAAAAACGAAAGTTGGAAATTCGTCGTCATCCTTGCGGCCGGGCTTTCCCTGCCCCTTGCCGGCGCAGCGCCGGCCGGCGAGGTCCCCAAGCCGGGAGGCATCCTGAATTTCGTCGTGCCGGACGAGCCGCCGAGCTGGGATGGGCACCGGGAGACGACGTTCGCGCTGATCCACCCGTTCGCGCCGTTCTACAGCGTGCTCATCAAGGTCAACCCGGATAATCCGTCCTCGCCGACCGATTTCGTTTGCGACCTGTGCACGGAAATGCCGAAACCGACCGACGGCGGCAAGACCTACACCTTCAATATCAGGAAGGACGTCAAGTTTACCGACGGTACGCCGCTGACCGCCCATGACATCGTTGCGTCGTTCAACAAGATCATCTTCCCGCCCGAGGGCACGACCAGCGCCCGCGTCGCGTTCTACGTCATGGTCGAGAGCGTGAGCGCGCCCGACGACTACACTGTCGTGTTCAAGCTCAAGTATCCGTCGGGCGCCTTCATCCCGGCGCTGGCGAATCCGTACAACTTCATCTACTCGAAGGCGAAGCTGGACGCTGACATCCGCTGGTACGAGAAGAACGTCCTGGGCTCCGGGCCGTTCAAGTTCGTGACGCGCGAGGCCGGCGCCTTCGTGCGCGGCGAGCGCAACAAGGACTTCTATGTCAAGGGCCAGCCCTACCTCGATGGCTTCGAGGCGACCTTCGCCAGCAAGCAGGCGGTGCGCGTGCAGGCGATTCGCGGCGACCGTGCCGCGATCGAGTTCCGCGGCTTCCCGCCCAAGAGCCGCGACGATCTGGTCCAGGCGCTCGGCAAGGACATCACGGTGCAGGAGAGCAACTGGAATTGCGTCCTCCTGTTCACGCCGAACCACAAGAAGAAGCCGTTCGACGACGTGCGCGTCCGTCGCGCGCTGACGCTGGCGGTCGATCGCTGGGGCGGATCGAAGTATCTCTCCCAGATCGCCATCGTGAAGGCGGTCGGCGGCGTTGCCTTCCCGGGTCATCCGCTGGCGGCGACCGATGCGGAGCTCGAACAGATCGCGGGCTACTGGCGGGACATCAACAAGTCGCGCGAAGAAGCCAAGCGGCTGCTCAAGGAAGCCGGCGTCTCCGACCTGAAGTTCACGTTGTCCAACCGCGCGATTGACCAGCCGTATACGATCGTCGGCACTTGGCTGATCGACCAATGGCGGCAGATCGGCGTCACCGTCGACCAGAAGATGGAGCCGACCGGCCCGTTCTACGCGTCGCTGCGGTCGCAAGAGTTCGACGTGACGATGGACTTCAACTGCCAGTCGGTCGTCAACCCGCTGCTCGACGTCGGCAAGTTCCTGTCCCAGGACACCGGCAACGAGAGCTATGGCGGATACATCGACCGCGACCTGGACAACATGTTCCAGGCGATGAATCGGGAGCCCGATTCCGCGAAGCAGCGCCAGATCATGCGCGATTTCGAGAGGCGCGTGCTGGACGATCAGGCCCACTCGCTGATCACGCTGTGGTGGAACCGGATCATCCCGCACCGGTCCTATGTGAAGGGCTGGAAGATCAGCCCGAGTCACTACATCAACCAGGATCTTGCGAACGTGTGGCTCGGCAAGTGAACGCCGCGCGTTGCGGCGCGTGACGAAAACGGCTTCCCGGTTGCCTGCCGGGCTTCGGCAGGGACCGGGAAGCGGCCACCACCCGACCCGCTGAGGCGGCGGCGCCGAGGATCATGCACCAGTACATCCTCAAGAGGCTCCTGCTGATGATCCCGACGCTGCTCGGTGCCGGGCTTCTCGTGTTCACGCTGCTGCGGCTGATTCCGGGGGACGTCTGCGTGCTGCGCATGGTGGGCGGGGCCGGCTATGTCGACCCCAAGGCGATCGAGTTGTGCCGGATGGAGCTCGGCCTTGATCGACCCTACGTGGTGCAGTTCCTGGATTTCATCTGGGGCTTCGTCCGGTTCGATCTCGGAAATTCGATGTGGACCGGCCGGCCGATCGTCGAGGAGATCTCGCTGCGCTTCCAGCTCTCGCTCCAGATCGCGATCATGGCGACGATGACGGCCGTCCTGCTGGCGATCCCGCTCGGCACCATCTCGGCCGTCAAGCAGAACACCTGGATCGACTATCTCGTGCGCGCATTCAGCATCGCCGGGATCGCAATGCCCTCCTTCTGGCTCGGCATTCTGATCATCCTGGGGCTGCTGGTCACCACCAAGTCGATATTCGGAGTGTCGTGGATGCCGCCGATCAAATACGTGCCGCTCTGGGTCGACCCGCTCTACAACCTGAGCATGACGATCTTCCCGGCGCTGGCGACCGGCTACCGCTACTCCGCCGTGGCGACCCGGATGACGCGATCCGCCCTGCTCGAAGTGCTGCGCGAGGACTACGTGCGCACGGCGCGGGCCAAGGGGCTGATCCAGCGGCTCATCATCCGCCGTCATGCCCTCAAAAACGCGCTGTTGCCGGTGGTCACCATCATCGGCATCGAATTCGCGTTCCTGATCGGGGGACTGGTCGTCACCGAGCAGGTGTTCAATCTCAACGGGCTCGGCAAGCTGTTCGTCGCGTCCGTCACCCATCACGATTATGCGATGACCCAGGCGTTGGTCATGCTGGTGGTCGCGATCTTCGTGTTCACAAACTTCCTTGTCGACATCGTGTATGCGTGGCTTGATCCCCGCATCCGGTACAGCAAGTGAGCCCGGAGGTCGCGGATGACGATCGCTGCCGACGCCAGGACTGAAATCGAGCTGACCGACCGGGCCGAGCGGGCCGAGCAGCGCAGCTGGCTGTCGACCGCCGGGCAGTTCGCGCGCCGCAATCCGCTGGGCGCCGCCGGTGGCGTGGTCATCGTCGTCATGCTTCTGGTCGCCGTATTCGCGGACGTGATCGCGCCCTACAATCCGGTCGCCAATGCGTTCGACCGGATGCACGAGCCGCCCAGCCTGGCAAACTGGCTCGGCACCGACCAGTTCGGCCGCGACATGTTCTCACGCATCGTCTATGGAGCCCGCACCGCGATGATCGTCGGCTTCGTGTCGTCGTTCGTCGGCGCTTCCATAGGGTTGATCCTCGGGGTGGCGAGCGCGTATTTCGGCGGCCGGACCGACCTGATCTTCCAGCGCGTGCTCGACGTGTTCATGGCGTTCCCGATCATCATCCTGGCGCTGGCGGTGATCGCGATTTTCGGGACCGGGACGCACAATGTGATCATCGCCATTACCATCCCGTTCATTCCGCGCTGCTCGCGCGTCGTGCGTTCGACGGCGCTTGCCATCCGCGAGATGCCCTATATCGATGCCGCGCGCGCCTGCGGCTTTGGCCACACCCGGATCATTCTGCGCCACATGGTGCCGAACGTCATGGCACCCTTCCTGATCATGATCACGGCCTTCGTCGGCCAGGCGATCCTGCTCGAGGCATCGCTGTCCTATCTCGGTCTCGGCGTGCAGGAGCCGACGCCGGCCTGGGGCCTCATGCTGCAGGGCGGCGCGGAGGAATATGCCGAGAGCGCCCCCTGGATCGCGATCTTCCCGGGGATCGCCATCAGCCTTGCTGTGTTCGGCTTCAATCTGTTCGGCGACGCCGTGCGCGACGAACTCGATCCGAAGCTGAGGTCCCGGTGAGGCGGCTGCGCACAAGGCAGTTCGGCCGGACGAGCCGCAAGCCATGCGCTCGCGCCGGCTGTCGGGCTCCTCCGCGCGCGAGCCCGGCCCATGGCCAACGCCGGCCGTGATGGTGATCGCTGCAGCCGCACCCGTCTGTCCCGCCGCCGCACAGATCACAGCGCTTTGTGCGATCTCCGACCGAGGTTATCGATCCGGCTGAGGCGGAAGTTTGCCGCTTCAACCGCGCATTCTTCGCTGCAGTAGTAGCGTCCGTCGGCAGCATGAAAGCAAATCTCGGCGAATTCCTTGTTACAAGGTTCGAATGCGCAGTGGGTCGGTTGTCCGTTCGCCAGCCAGCTGGATTGCGTGGCCATGGCTTTACATCTCCAGCGGCATCACCCCACAGAACATTTCGTCTGGGGGCTGGGCCTGGCTGTCGGAGTCCGGACGCAGATGTGCCCGCCCTGCAAGGGCCCCATCACACCAGCCAGTGGTCCATGATTGTTGCCGACATGACGTTGTCGTGCGCCATATGCAGCTCATGATGGTGGCCGTGGGGCTCGACTCCTGGGTCGGCTGCCGAATCCTCGGCGAATGCATTCATCTCCTGCCGACGGCCTTCGTCGGCCGATGCATGGTTAGCGCCGTCATCCCGCCTGAACGCATCGCTCCAGACAAATGCGTCCACGCCATCGCTCCACGCAATCTCCGAGCCGTCGTCATGCGGGCTCGGCGCATCCCTGCCTGAATCGCTTGCGGCCTCGTGGGCGCCGTTCTCGTCGTCGGGCGGGCCTTGGTGGCCATCCCGGGCTTCGTGCGGGCCGTGCTCCTCGCCTGCGTTCACATCATCATCGTCGTCGTCGGGGAGGCCCTGGTGCTCGCCCGCATCGTCCCTGGCTTCATGTGCGTCGCCGTCATGGTGGCCATGATCATCGTTGCCGGGGTCGCCCGGGACTCCAGGCGGGTTGGCGTCGTGGTCCTCGTCTTCGCCCTCGTCTAAATCATCGTTGTTGTCGGCGAGGTCGTGATGCTCGCCCGCGTCGTCGCGGGCTTCATGCGCGTCCCCGTCGTGGTGGCCATGATCGTCGTGGCCGGGGTCACCCGGCATTCCAGGCGGATTGGCGCCGTGGTCCTCGTCCTCATCTAAATCATCGTCGTCGGGGAGGCCTTGATGCTCGCCCGCGCCGTCCCGGGCTTCATGCCCGTCGCCGTCGTGGTGGCCATGATCGTCGTGGCCGGGGTCGCCCGGGACTGCAGGT
>DATFWC010000079.1:0-7737 GCA_035259885.1 Xanthobacteraceae bacterium | reverse complement strand
GTCCTGCCGTTCGGCGCCGGCGGCGTTGCCGATGTCACCTCGCGCCTGACCGCGGAAAAGCTCAGCGACAAGCTCGGCCAGCGCTTCGTGGTGGAGAACCAACCGGGTGCCGGCGGCATCAACGCGGTGCGCTCGGTCATCAGCGCCCCGCCCGACGGATATACCCTTGGACTCGTCACCAACGGCACGGCGATCAGCGTGCCGCTGTTCAAATCGCTGCCGTTCGACCCCATCAAGGATTTCGATCTCGTTTCGACCCTCGGTTATTTCGACCTTGTCTTCGTCGCCAACGGCGAGTCCAGTTTCAAGACGCTGGCCGATTTCGTCGACGCCGCGCGCGCGGCGCCCGGCAAGCTCAACGTCGGGACCGTCAACGTCGGCAGCACGCAGAACCTGGGGGCGGAACTGTTCAAGGCTTCTGCCGGCGTGGATTTCCAGGTGGTGCCCTACCGCGGCTCGCCGGAGATCATCGTCGGGCTGTTGCGCAACGACGTCGACCTCATGGTCGACTTCTATGCCGCGTTGCGAGCCGGACTGCAGGACGGCAAGCTGCGCCCGCTCGCCGTTTCCAGCCCGCAGCGGTCGCCGATCCTGCCCGACGTCCCGACCGTGCAGGAAGCGGGCGTCCGCGACTACGAGGTCACCTCGTGGAACGGCATCTTCGCACCCCCGGGCACGCCGAGCGACGTCATCGACGTGCTGAACCGGTCGCTGCGCGACATCCTGGCGATCCCCGACGTGGTGAAACAATACGCCGACGTCGGCATCGAGGCCAAGGCCAGCACGCCGGAAGAGCTCGGCGCCCGCCTGCGCCAGGACATCGACAAGTGGGGCAAGGTCATCGAGCGCGCCGGCATTCCGAAGCAATAGGAGCAGCCGGACAGAGGAGGCTCGGCCATGGGCAGGGTGATCAACTGCGCCGCGTACCACGGCGGGTGCCGCGTCGGCGACATCGATCTCAGCCAGGCCGAGCCCGTCGATACCGGGGAAGGGCGCTTCGTCTGGATCGGCCTGCACGAGCCGGACGAGGAGTTGCTGCGCACGGTGCAGAAGCGGTTCTGCCTGCACGACCTCGCCATCGAGGATGCCCACCAGGCTCACCAGCGACCCAAGCTGGAGATCTACGGGGATTCGCTGTTCCTGGTGCTGCGAACCGCGCAGCTGCACGAGCACACGATCGTATTCGGCGAAACACACATCTTCGGCGGCCGTGGCTATGTGGTGACGGTGCGGCACGGCTCGACGACCGCCTATACCGAAGTGCGCGCGCGCTGCGAGAGCGCGCCCAAGATGCTGGCCAAGGGCGAGAGCTTCGTCGTCTATTCGGTCATGGATTTCATCGTCGACAACTATTTCCCCATCCTGCACCAGCTCGAAGGTGAGGTGGACGCGCTGGAGGATGCAGTGTTCTCGCGCAAGTCGACACAACCGAACATCGAACGGATCTACGAGCTGCGCCACGAGCTGCTGCTGCTGCGCCGCGCCGTGCAACCGCTGCAGGAGGTATGCAACCGCATCATGCGGTTCGACGTGACGCTGATTGACCAGGCCATGCATCCGTATTTTCGTGACATCCAGGATCACGTCATCCGGCTGGTGGAGAACATCGACAATCTGCGCGACCTGCTCGGCGCCGCGCTGGAGGCCAACCTGATGCTCTCCTCGGTCGAGCAGAACAACATCATCAAGATCTTTTCCGTCGCCGCCGTGGTGCTGATGCCGCCGACGCTGGTGGCGTCGGTCTACGGCATGAATTTCAAGAACATGCCCGAGCTGGACTGGCTGTTCGGCTATCCGATGGCGCTCGTCATCATGCTGGTCGTGGCGGTGCTGCCCTATCTGTTCTTCAAGTGGAGGGGATGGCTGTAGCCGCGCGCCGGTGCAGCCTGCAAAGCGGAACGGGAGATACCATGCAGACCGTTGTTCGCCTTCTCGTGGCCGCATGTCTCGCGCTGGCGAGCGCCGCCGCGCAGGCGCAGCCCTATCCCAACCGGCCGATCACGCTGATCGTGCCGTTCGGTGCCGGCAGCGGCACTGACGCAGTGTCGCGCATCGTGGCGCAGCACCTGTCCGTCGCGCTCAAGCAGAACATCGTCGTCGAGAATCGCCCGGGCGGGAACGGCGCGATCGCCGCGACCTACGTGGCCCGTTCGGCGCCGGACGGCTACACGCTGTTCATGAGCACCAACAGCCCGCATTCGGCCGCGCCCTTCCTGATGAAGAACATCGGCTACGATCCGATCAGGGATTTTGCGCCGCTGTCGCGGGTGGGGAGCTTTACCCTGATGCTGGTGGTGCATCCGGACGTGCCGGTGAAATCCGTCCCCGAGCTCGTCGCCTATGCCAGGGAGAACCCAGGCAAGCTGAGCTTTGCCAGCGGCAACACGTCGGGCATCGTGGCCGGCGAGACGCTGAAAGCGTGGGCCGGCATCAATATCCTGCATGTGCCGTACAAGAGCGTGCCGCAGGCCCTGACTGACGTGCTCGCCGGCCGCGTCTCGATGATGTTCACCGACCTCACGCCCGGGCTGCCGCACGTGCGCTCCGGCGCCCTGCGCGCGCTGGCGATCACGCGCAAGGCGCGTAGCCGGCTCTTGCCCGACGTGCCGTCATTGCACGAAGCGGGGATCACCGATTTCGAGGTCGACTCGTGGGCGGGCTTGTTCGCCCCGGCGAATACCCCGCCGGAGATCCTGACGCAGCTCAATACCGAGGTGCGCAAGATCATCGACGACCCGGAGGTGAAGGCCCAGATCGCCCGGATCGGCTTCGAGGCCTTTTCCAGCACGCCGGAGGAGCTCGGCGAGTTCGTAAAGGTCCAGCTCGGCAAGTGGTCGAAGATGATCAAGGACGCGGGCATCGAGCCGGAATAGGCTTTTGCGCCGCGGCATTAACCTTTTATTCACCTTGCGCTTGTGACTCCCTCGCGCCCCGGGTAGCCAACCGGCTCGCAGCGGCGAGTAAACGAGGGGGCCATGGGGCTGACGGTGCTGGACGGCAGCGTCGTCGCCGACACGGTGATCGGCTCCATCGGCATTGCAGCCAACACCCGACCCATGGTCGGGCCGGTGGTCGGCGCCGAGGTCAAAGCCAGCTATGCCGAACAGGCGGCGCCGGTTCTTCTCGACAGCAGCATCGAGGTGAGCGACGCCGACAGCCCGACCCTGGCCGGCGCCACGGTGACGATCGCGGACGGGTTCCAGAGCGGCGACACGCTACACTTCGTCGACCAGTCCGGCATCGTCGGAACCTACGATCCGACCGCGCATGTGTTGATGCTGACCGGCACGGCGACAGTGGCGCAGTATCAGAGCGCGCTGCAATCGGTCACGTTCGACAACCCGACCAGCGATAACCCCACCGCATCGGGCGCCAGTCCGCTGCGCATCATCCGCTGGCAGGTCAACGACGGGATCGATCCGAGCAACATCTACCAGACACTCGTCAACGTCACGCCCGTGAATGATGCGCCGGTCAATCACGTACCCGGACCGCAGCGCGCCATTGC
The DNA here is from genome assembly GCA_035259885.1 of Xanthobacteraceae bacterium. Taxonomy (GTDB): domain Bacteria; phylum Pseudomonadota; class Alphaproteobacteria; order Rhizobiales; family Xanthobacteraceae; genus DATFWC01. The sequence continues at coordinate 4,229 of DATFWC010000079.1, read as the reverse complement.
CGGCACCGATCATGTCATCGGCGGCCTGTCGGTGAGCGACGTCGACGCGGGAGGCGGCAGCCTGACGACGCTGCTTGCGGTTGCGCATGGCACCCTCACCATCAACTCGGCCGGCGGTGCGCTGGTGTCGGGCAGCGGCACCGGCCTGGTGGCGCTCACCGGAACGGCAGCGGAGATCAATGCCACGCTCGCCGCCGCCGACAACGTCGTCTACCGCGGCGCTTCCGGTTTCAGCACCGACACGCTGACGATGCAGACCGACGACGGCGGGCATACCGGCGATCCGCTGAGCGACACCGACACGGTTGCCATCGATCTCAGCCACGCGCTGCCGCTGCTGCCGCACAATGGCGGCCGTTTCGATGCGGACCACGGCGCCGGACGTGCCTTGCGCGACCACGCCGGGGTGTTCCTGATCGATGACGTGAATGGCAGTCAGGTGATTACGCACACGCTGGGGGCCGTGGGCGACGAATGGCGGTTCCTTGGTACGGGCTACTTCAGCGGCGACGGCACCAGCGACCTGCTGTCGCAACGTGACAGCGACGGCATGCTGATCACTCACTCGATCAGCAACAACCAGGTGACGGGCGCCACATTGCTGGGTGCCATCGGCACCGACTTCAGCTTTCGCGGAATCGGCGATTTCAACCATGACGGCAGCAGCGACCTGTTATGGCAGCGCAGCAGCGACGGCCTGCTGATCGTCCACAACGTTCAGAACAACCAGGTCGTCGGAACATCGGCGCTGGGAGCCATCGGCGCCGACTGGGGGTTCCTCGGGACGGGCGACTTCAACAACGACGGAACAAGCGACCTGCTGTGGCAGCATGCCAGCGACGGCATGCTGTTGATCCACGACATCCAGAACAACCGCGTGGTCGGGACCACCTTTGTTGGCGCCATCGGCAGCGACTGGCATTTTGCCGGCAGCGGCGACTTCAACGGCGACCACACCAGCGATCTGTTGTTCCAGCGCGAAGATGGCACGCTGCGCGTTTACAGCATCGCCAACAATCATGTCGTGGCATCACGGGTGCTCGAGACGCTGGCAAACGACACGCATGTGGTCGGCATCGCCGACTACACGGGCGACGGAACCGACGATCTGCTGTTGAGCCATGACGGCGGGATGTTGGAACTGCAGCGCATCGAGGCCAACATGATCGCGGAGAGCATCAGGCTCGACCTGGTCGGCCACATTCTGTGACGGCGCACGGGACCAATCACATCCCGCCGTACAGCCAGGCGATGCCGTCGTAGCTCTGATCCGGCGTGCGGCCGCCGAGCATCTGGTTGCGCAGCTCCGCCGCCACGCCGCGCGCGTGGTAGAACTCGCCATAGACCCGCGCCATGATCTGCACCTGACCGGTGCGCAGGTAGCGCTGCTGCTGATAGGCCTGAAAGGCGGCCGGCAGATCGTCCGGCTGCGCTCCCGCCTTCTCCGCCAGCCACACGGCGTCCTCGGTCGCCATGCAGGCGCCCTGGGCGAGATATTGCAGCATCGGGTGGGCGGCATCGCCCAGGAGCGTCACCCGGCCTTTCGACCAGTCCTTGATCGGCTCGCGATCGCACAGCACCCACATGCGCCAGGTCTCGATGCGCTCGAGCAGGCGCAGGACCTCCGGCCGCTGGCCGCGAAATCGCGCCCACAGCTCCTCCGGGTCGGCTTCCGCGTTCCAGCCCTCGACGTAGCGGTCGGAATGGAACACGGCGACGAGGTTGTACAGCGTGCCGCGGCGCAACGGATAATGGACGAAGTGGGTGCGTGGCCCCGCCCAAAGAATCACGTCGGGCCGCCACAGATCGTCGGGGACCTCCTCGCGCCGCAGCACGGCGCGATAGGCGATGTGTCCGGACACCCGCGGCGGTCCGTCGCCGACGATCTTTTCCCGCGTGCGCGACCACATGCCGTCGCAGCCGATCAGGGCGCGGCCTTCGACGTGCTCGCCCGATTGCAGCGTGACCGTAACGGTTGGGCCGTTGTCGATGAAGTCATCGACGCGGCTGTTGTTCTCGAGCGAGATGAGGTTGCTGTGCTGGCACGCGCGCAGGAACACGCCGTGGATGTCGGCGCGGTGCGTCACCGCATAGGGCTCCTGAAAGCGGGCCGTGAACGGCTCGCCCAGCGGGATTCGCGTGATCAGCTCGCCGGTGACGGCGTCGCGCATCTCCTGCGCCTGCGGCTGCCAGGCATCCTCCAGCATTTCCTTGCTCAGGCCGATCTTGTCGAGGGCGCGAAAGATGTTGGGGCCGAGCTGGATGCCGGCGCCGAGCTCGCGGAACTCGGGCGCCTGCTCGAGCACCCGGACCGGAAAGCCCTTGCGCGCCAGCGCATAGGCCGCGGCCAGGCCGCCGATGCCGCCGCCCGCGATCACGATCGGTAGTTCATTCCCTTTGGCCATCCATCACTTCCTTGCGACGCAGTCGCAGTTCGTCATTGACGCGCCGGCCGCGCAGTGGTTCGCTCTCGGGGCGAACAATGTAATGCGTCGGTTTCGGCGACGCCAACTGTTGTCTAGCTTGAATCGCCTGACCGACGCGAACGGAGGGCGAGATGACGATCCGCTTCAATGTCAATGGCAAGCCGGCGTCAACCGAGGCGCCGCCGGACACGCCGTTGTTGTGGGTGATCCGCGAGGGCCTCAAGCTCACCGGCACCAAGTTCGGCTGCGGCACCGGCCTGTGCGGCGCCTGCATGGTGCATATCGACGGCCGGCGGGCGTTCTCCTGCCAGACCCAGGTCTCCGAGGTGTCGGGACGCACCGTGACCACGATCGAGGGCCTGTCGGAAGACTCTTCGCACCGGCTGCAGAAGGCCTGGCTCGCCGAGAACGTGCCGCAGTGCGGCTATTGCCAGTCCGGACAGATCATGAGCGCGGCGGACCTGCTGCAGCGCCAGCCCAATCCGACGCGCGAGCAGATCGTCGATCATATGAGCACCAACATCTGCCGCTGCGGCACGTACCAGCGGATCGTGCGCGCCATCGAGCGCGCTGCCCGGGAGGCGTGACATGACACGGCATATTCGTTCTTCCGCCCTGTCCCGTCGCCAGGTCATGGTCGGCGCGGCTGGCCTCACTTTCGCGGTCGCTTTGGCCGGCAAGGCCGCTCGCGCCGCGACGCTCGCCGCCGAGCGCGCCGGCAAGGCGCTGAGCCCCTGGGTTTCGATCGCGCCCGACGGCACGATTACCATCATGTCGGCGGCGACCGAGATGGGGCAGGGCTCCATGACCTCGCTGCCCCTGCTCATCGCCGAAGAGCTCGATGCCGATTGGGCAAAAGTGCGCATCGTGCGGGCGCCGCCGGTGGAAGCCGTCTACGGCAACCCGGGATTTCCGGGCCTGATGTACACTGCCGGCAGCAATGCGGTGCGCAGCTATTTCCGCCCGCTGCGCACGTTCGGGGCGCAGGTGCGGCGCGTGCTCATCGACAGCGCGGCGCGCAAGCTCGGCGTGCCGGCGGACGAGCTGACCAGCGAGCCGAGTGCCGTCGTGCACGCCAAATCCGGCCGGCGGCTGAGCTACGGCGAGATCGCGGCTTTCGCCGAGGTCCCCGACAAGGCCCCGGAGATCAAGCCGGAGCAGCTCAAGAAGGCAAGCGAATTCCGCCTGATCGGCAAGGACGTGATGCGCATCGAGCTGCCCGGCAAGGTCAACGGCAGCGCGCAATACGCCATCGATGTGCAGGTCCCCGGCATGCTCTATGGCGCGGTGCTGCGTGCTCCCGTGGAGGGCGCGGCTCCCGACCGCATCGACGAGAACAGGGTCCGCGCCGTGAGCGGCGTGGTGAAGGTGGTGCGTCTCCCCTACGGGGTAGGCGTGGTCGCCGACACGCCGTGGGCGGCGTTCTCTGGCAAGGAGACCCTGGCGCGCGGCATCACCTGGACCAAGACAGGAAATGCCTGGGGCTTCGACAGCGACAGCGGGCTCGAGGCATTTGCCACGGCAGCGCGCGATCCGAACGCGACGGCGAGCGAATGGTTCAAGGCCGGCGACGTGTCGGCCGCAATGCCCCGGGCGGCCACGACCATGGACGCGCTCTATCTCTGCGACTACGCCTATCACGCGCAGATGGAGCCGCTGAATGCCGTTGCGTCGGTGTCGCCCGCCGGCGACGCGGCGGAAATCTGGTGCGGCACCCAGAGCCAGACCATCGCCCAGGAGGCCACCGCCAAGGCGCTCGGCATCGGGCGCGACAAGGTCAAGCTCAACGACATGCTGATGGGC
>DATFWC010000078.1:0-2063 GCA_035259885.1 Xanthobacteraceae bacterium | reverse complement strand
GGAACGCTAGACTGGCGGCAAGCGCGATCAGAAGGATACGACATGAGCGTCGAGGCCTTGGGATACGTCGGCATTCGCGCCAGGGCGCTCGACGACTGGAGCCGGTACGGCACCGGCCTGCTCGGCCTGCAGCGCATCGACAGAAGCCGCTCGAGCCTGGCGTTCCGCATGGACGACCGCAAGCAGCGCATCATCGTGGATGCGGACGGCGGTGAGGGCATCGGCTTCTTTGGCTGGGAAGTGTCCGACGGCGCCGCGCTCGATGCGCTCGCGGCAAGGCTCGAACAGCACGAGGTCGCGGTGGCGCGCGGCACGCGGGCGGAGGCGGATGAGCGGCGCGTCAAGGACCTGATCATCTTTCACGATCCGGTGGGTAACCGATTGGAGATTTTTCACGGCGCCGAGACGACAACGGAGCCGTTCCGGCCGGGCCGCTCGATCTCAGGCTTCCGCACCGGACCGCTCGGCCTCGGCCATGTGGTACTGCACGTGCAGAACGTTGACGATATCATGCCGTTCTATCGGGACGTGCTCGGCTTCCGCCTGAGCGACTACTACTTCCACCCCTTCACCGCGTTCTTCCTGCACATCAATCCGCGCCATCACAGCATCGCGTTCATCCAGACCGGCCGCAATGCCGTGCACCACATGATGATGGAGCTGTTCAGCTTCGACGACGTCGGCCAGGGCTACGACCTGGCCATGGCGGAGGAAGGCCGGCTTGCGGTCACGCTCGGCCGCCATACCAGCGACTTCCTCACATCGTTCTACACGCAGACGCCGTCGGGCTTCATGGTGGAATACGGCTGGGGCGGCCGCAGCATCGATCCTGCCACCTGGCAGGCCTCGCAGCGCAACGAAGGCCCGAGCATGTGGGGGCACGAGCGCATCTGGCTGTCGCCTGGTGACCGTGCCAAGGCGCGCGATCTGCGGCTCAAGTTGGCTCGCGAAGGATTCCGCCGGCCGGTGCAGGTGATGGAGGGCAATCACGAGCTGGCGCCCGGCGTCTGCCCGTGGTGGGACAGCGTCAAGGCGCGGGCCGTGGGCTAGCGTTGCGCATCCTGAAAGCGAGGACGTCATGAAGGCTGCCGTCGGCACCCCGAACGGACTGGAATTGCGCGACGTACCGCAGCCGCGGCCCAAGCCGCACGAGGTGCTGGTGAAGGTGCGCGCCGCCGGGCTCAACCGCGCCGACCTGTCGGCGGCGCGGGGCGCCGGCGGCCATGGCCAGGCGGGGGCCACCGTCGGGCTCGAATGGGCCGGCGAGGTGGTGGAGGCGGGCGGCGAGGTGCGCCATTTCAAGGCCGGCGACCGCGTGGTGTGCTCCGGCGCCGGCGGCTATGCCGAGTACGCGGTGGCCGATGTCGGGCGCACCATGGCGATGCCGGCCGGCATCGGCTTCGCCGATGCCGCCGTGCTGCCGATCGCGCTCATCACCATGCACGACGCGCTGATCACCCACGGCCGCATGGCGGCGGGTGACAGCGTGCTGATCCAGGGCGCCAGCTCGGGCGTCGGCCTGATGGGCTTGCAGATCGCCTGGCTCAAGGGCGCAAGCCCGGTGATCGGCTCGTCGAGCAACGACGCCCGGCGGCAGCGGCTGAATGAATTCGGCGCCGATCTTGCCATCGACACGCGCGACGCAGCTTGGCCCGACCAGGTGCTCAAGGCGACCGACGGGAAGGGCGTCAACGTGATCGTCGACATGGTGTCGGGTGCGACCGTGAGCGCCGCCATGCGGGCGACAGCGCTGCGCGGCCGCATCGTCAACGTCGGACGCCTGGGCGGACAGAAGGCCGAGTTCGACTTCGACCTGCATGCGCTCCGGCGCATCGACTATGTCGGCGTGACGTTCCGCACCCGCACGCTGGACGAGGTGCGCGAGATCATGCGCCGCATGACCGCCGACCTGTGGGACGCCGTGAGCGCCGGCAAGCTGAGGCTGCCGGTCGATCGCAGCTTCACGCTTGACCAGGCGGTGGAAGCGCAGGCGCACATGCGCGCCAACGCGCATTTCGGCAAGATCGTGCTCATTCCGTAGGGTGGGCAAAGCGGCGCGAAGC
>DATFWC010000077.1:0-6752 GCA_035259885.1 Xanthobacteraceae bacterium | reverse complement strand
CTGCCGCTCGGCTTCTACATGCCGGTCCAGGCTGCCATGATCGTGTTCGTGGTGACGCTGTTCTGGTTCGCCCGCGTCGTGCGCTGACCTCGCCCGGCCGCCGCCGCGGTCAGCGCGACCGGCGGCTGCCGATGAACTGCAAGATCACCTCGCGGCGATGCGGCCGCGAGCGGTGCTCCACCAGATAGATCCCCTGCCAGGTCCCGAGCCCGGCATTGCCGGCCATCACCGGCACATGCAGTGACACGCCCGTCAGCATGGTCCTGACGTGGGCCGGCATGTCGTCCGGCCCCTCGGTATCGTGCACCCAGCCGGCGTCGGCGGGTGCCAGGCGACGCAGCGCGGTGACGAGGTCGGTACGCACGTCGGGATCGGCATTCTCCTGAATCACCAGCGATGCCGAGGTATGGCGCAGATAGAGCAACAGGGCGCCGTCGCCGGCCCTGGCATCGGCAAGGAAGCGTGCCACCTCAGCGGTGATCTCGGCAAAGCCTTCGCCGCGCGTCTCGACGGCCAGAGTCGCCGTCGCAATGAGGTCAGGCGCGACCGCGGTGACGGCGGAGACGCGGGCCGGCATGGACAGGCGGCTCAACCCTTGCGGTCGGCCTCTCTCTGCATGCCCTGGACCATATCGATCACGCGGCGCCAGATCTTCTCCATGAACGTCATCAGCCGATCAAGGTCGGCTTCGTTGGGCAGCTTCAAGTCGATCTGGGGCCGGTTGGCGGAGGAGTCCGAGCGCATGCCGTCGGGCAGCGGCACGCCGCGGGCGATCATCTCCTTCTTGAGCGAGGCATTCTCGCCCTGCAGCCGCGCGATCTCGACCTCGAGCGCGGCCCGCTCGTCGGGCACCGCCTGGCAGGTCCAGTTCGCCGTGCGCTTGCTGCAGATCGACACCTGGCCGGTGCGCGTATCGAGACGCAGGAACTCGTCCTGAACCTGGTTGAAGGTGAAGCGGCCGTTTTCGGGATCGGGCGCTGCGGTCTGGGCCTGCGCCGCCGGCACGCCCAACAGGACCGCGACGAGGAATAGGGTGCGCAGCATGATCGCCTCCCGGGTGCCGCTCCAGCCAAGCATGCATCTGCGGCACGATGGTGGCGAGGAATCTAGCATAGCCGACACTGGCGAGCAGCGAACAAGGAGGCGCAAAATGGCGCAGAAGCAACCGCGGCTCCGCACTGGCCGTTCGCCGCGGGCCATTCGCCCCTTGGTTTCAAGGGCTTATACACGAATGTCGGATTCTTGACGGACCGCTGCGCGGTCAGTATGGTCCGCGCGCCTTGGCGGCGGGCGGGAAGCCGGTTGCGGGTGTCGAGTGATGAGCGACGGCACGCGCGGAAAAGACAGTGACTCCCGGTCGCCGGATGAGGCCGCCCGCGCGGCGCGGCTGCGGCGTCTCGGCGAACGGCTCGACCAGGTCGGTCCACGCCAGTCCGCCGACTCTGGCTCCGCATCCCGGTCGACCGCCGACATGTCGGGGTTCGCCCGCGGCATGCGATTGTCGGCCGAACTGGTCGGGGGCGTCGCGATCGGCTTCATCCTTGGCTGGCTTATTGATCGCTGGCTGGGGACGTCGCCGTGGGGCATGATCGTCTTCCTGCTGCTCGGGTTTGCGGCCGGCGTGCTCAACGTCATGCGCTCGGCAGGCGTGGTCAAGCCGGGCCCGCTCGACGGCGGTGAGGGGAAGTGACGCGCTGCCAAGGCCGGCAGCGCCGGACACACGGGGATTGATCCGGGCATGGAAGACCCGATCCACCAGTTCGAGATCGTCAAGTATTTCACGCTCGGCCACATCGCCGGCCGCGAGATCGCCTTCACCAACTCGGCGCTGTTCATGGCGATCGCCATCGCCGGCATCACGCTGCTGCTGATCGGGGGAACGCGCCAGCGCAGCCTGGTGCCGGGACGGCTGCAGTCGATCGCCGAAATGTCCTACGAGTTCGTCGCCGACATGGTGCGCAGCACGACCGGCACCGAAGGCATGCGGTTCTTCCCGTTCGTGTTCTCCATTTTCATGTTCGTCCTGTTCCTCAACGTGATCGGCCTGGTCCCCTACACGTTCTCCGTGACCAGCCACATCATCATCACGGCGACGCTGGCCCTGATGGTGTTCTTCACCGTCATCGGCTACGGGGTGTGGAAGAATGGCGCGAAATTCCTGAAGGTGTTCGTGCCGAGCGGAATCCCGATCTACATCCTGCCGCTGGTCAGCGCCATCGAGATCATGTCGTTCCTGTCGCGGCCGCTCTCCCACTGCGTGCGCCTGTTCGCCAACATCCTGGCCGGCCATATCACGCTGAAAGTGTTCGCCGGCTTCGTCACCATGCTGGGCGCCTGGGGCCTGCTCGGCTGGCTCGGCGCCGTGCTGCCACTTGGAATGACGGTCGCGCTCACGGCGCTGGAACTGCTGGTGGCGGTGCTGCAGGCCTACGTCTTCGCCATTCTAACCTGCATCTACCTCCACGATGCGCTTCACCCGGGCCATTGACGCCCTGTCGTTTCGACACATTGGAAAAAGGAGCTTTGCAATGGACCCTGTGGCGGCAAAAATGATCGGCGCCGGTATCGCCTGCATCGGCATGGGTGGCGCCGGCGTCGGCGTCGGCACGATCTTCGGTCATTACCTGGCAGCAGCCCTGCGCAACCCGTCGGCGGCCCAGGGCCAGTTCGCCAACCTGATCTTCGGCTTCGCCGTGACCGAGGCGCTCGGCATCTTTTCGCTGCTGATCGCGCTTCTGCTCCTGTTCGCGCTGTAAGGGCGAGCGGGCGGCCGGGTCACTATGGCGACCTCAGCGCATACCGAAGCTCCCGCCGGCGGGCACAAGGCGTTCCCGCCATTCGAGCGGGACGCGTTCGCGTCGCAGTTCGTTTGGTTCGCGATCTTCTTCATCCTCCTGTACCTGCTGATGTCGCGGCTGGCGCTGCCGCGCATCGGCGGCATCCTGGCGCAGCGGCGCGGCCGCATCGAAGACGATCTGCGGGCGGCCCAGGGGTTCCGCGAGCGATCGGACGCCGAGCTTGCGGCCTACGAGAAGGCGCTCGCCGATGCCCGCGCGCGGGCGCAGGGCATCGCCAACCAGACGCGCGACCGACTCAACGCCGAGGCGGAGCAGCGGCGCAAGGGGCTCGAGGCGGAGCTCGGCGCCCACCTCGCCGAAGCGGAAAAGACCATCGCGGCGACCACGCAGGCGGCGCTCGCCAGCGTGCGCGGCATCGCCATCGACGCGACCGCCGCCATCGTCGAGCGCCTGATCGGCACGAAACCGGCCGCCAAGGCGGTCGAGAGCGCGGTCGACGCCGTGATCAAGCGGTGACGCCATGAGCATCAATGCCGAATTCTGGGTCGCCATCGCCTTCCTGATCTTCGTCGCCCTGATGTTCTACCTGCGCGTGCATCGCAGCGTTTTCGATGCGCTCGACCAGCGCAGCGCCCGCATCCGCGCCGAGCTCGACGAGGCGCTGCGCCTCCGGCAAGAGGCAGAGAAGCTGGTGGAAGAATATCGGCGCAAGCACCAGGAGGCCGACCGCGAGGCCGAGGCGATCGTCGCCACCGCCAAGACGGAAGCGGAACGCCTCGCCGCCGAGGCCAAGAGCAAGCTGGAGGATCTTGTCGCACGGCGCACCCGCATGGCCGAGACCAAGATCGCCCAGGCCGAGGCGCAGGCACTGGCCGACGTGCGCGCCGCCGCCGCCGACGCGGCGGTGGCCGCCGCCGAGCGCATCCTGAGCGAGAGCGTCAAGGGGAAGACCGCCGAGGATCTCGTGGCGCAAGGTATCCGCGACGTGAAGGCGAAGCTGAACTAGGTGCTATCGCATCGCCGACTTCCGGTACGCCGCAATCGCTTGCTGCAAATCCCGATATTCGACACACGGGATCAGGCAAAGATTTTCCAGCATCGCCAAATGTTCCTCGGCTTTGCCGGGATCGCCTGTCACCAGATAGGCCTCGCCCATGTGTTCGTGCGCGCTGCGGTGTCGCGGGTCGAGGGCCAGGGCCCGCCGATAATGGGCGAAGGCAGGATCGAGCTGCCGCAGTCGACGGTAGGCGTAACCGATGTGGTTCTGAATGTCGGCATTGCGCGGGTCGCGCAGCGCCGCCAATTTGAGCGACGCGATCGCCGCGTTCCAATCGGCGGCCGCCAAGGCCCGCTTGCCGGCGGCGAAGTCCGGGTCGAGCTCGGCCCAGTCCGCATCGGCTGCGACCGACTCCATGCTGCTGCAGATGGGCCACGCCTCGGCAGCAGCGGCGGCGACCGGCGCAGCGACACCGGATGCCGTAGCCGGCGGCGCCTTCGGCGCCGGCTGCGGCCAAGGGAGCAACAGCCCAGCCGCGACAGCCGCGCCCAACAGCGCCGCAATGGCAAGTGACCGAATCATCATGCACTGCCGGCCGCCGTTGCGGACCGCCGGCGCTGCCCTTCATTTCGCGGCCAGGAAGGCCTTCGCAACCTTGATCTCCGGCCGTTCGGTATCGGCCTTCTGCGCCAGGTCCACGAGCTTGGCGTAGTACGTCATGGCCTTCTGCCGGTCTCCGGCCTTCTCGGCTGCCTGGGCCGCGCCCCAGAAGCCGCGATAACGGTTGGGGTTGGCGGCGAGCGCCGCCTCGTATTCCTTCAGCGCGGCGTGCGAGTCGCCCGTCTGCAACAGCAGATCGCCCAGAAGCTCGCGCATCGGGTAGAGGCGATTTTCCATCGCGACGTTCTTGACGCTCGCATCTTCGCCGTCGGCCGCTGCCCGCATCAGCTTCACGGCCCGATCGCGGTCCCCTTCGGCCAGGGCGACCCAGGCGGTCGCCGCGAGCATCTGCTCTTCCGAGCGGTCGGCCCAGTACGACTGGCTGCCTTTGGCGAGCGCCTCGCGCAACTCGCCGATGGCCGCGATTTCCTGCTTGGCGCCACCCACGTCGCCGCTGCGTGCCATGCCGAGCGCACGCGTGAAGCGGTTGAGCGAATCCGCCTGCGGATACTTGCTCGGCACCATCGCCAAGGCGGCCGCACCGGCCCAGTCGCCCCGTTCGAGCACAAAGCGTGCCGGCATCGCGGCGCGCGCCGTGAAGTTGCCGAACGTGATCGGCCGATCGCCGCGGTCGGGCGTGGCCAGCGATTTGTCGATCAGGGCGCGGGCCTTGGCGTCCTGTGAGAGCTGCAGGTAGGCATAAACGCTGAAATCCGCCGCGTGGTAGTAGTCGGGCTGGATTTCCATCGCCGATGCGTTCGAAGCGATCGACTCCTCCCACAGGCCGACCATCGAATAGATATGCGACGGCATGTGCCGGGCGTGCGGCACGGCCGGCGCGATTCCGGCATAGCGGCGGGCGGCCGGAATGCCCCGGTCGGCGATGGGCGCGAAGTCGTAGGCGTGGATAATGAAATGCGACACACCAGGGTGCTGCGGGTTCTGCTCGTATAGTTTCTCCAGGATGGCGGCCGACTTGAGCTGGTTGGCGTAGGTCGTGTCGGCCTTGGAAGCGGATGCCTGCAAGGTCAGCGCATAGAACACGCGCGCTTCATAGTCGTCGGGATAGCGCTGCGTCATCTGCTCCATGGCGCTATTGTAGGCGAGCAACCGCGCGTCGACCGGAACCTTGTCGTGGTCGCGGTAGTAGCTGCTCAAGGCCTCGATCCAGTCGCGCTCGCGCTGAGTCTTGGCCCCGATGGCGCGCGCCTTCTCGAGCGCGTCCCCCGCCGCCTGAGCATCGGCGCGCGCCGGCGGCCCGACCAGTGTATTGCCCAGGAGGTCCATCGCCACGCCCCACAGCGCCATGGCGCAACCGGGATCCTTCTGCAGGATGCCCTCGAACGTCTTGCGCGCGTAGCCGAACCAGTACGAATGCAGCATGGCAACGCCCCGCTCGAACTCGGCCTGCACGGCGCTATTGCACGAGGTGGGGAAGATCACCTTCCCGAGCTTGTCGTCCTGCTGCGCAGACGCACCGCCGACGGAGGTGGCGGTGATCAGGGCGGCGATGAGAATGAGGCATGTCGGCTTCATGGTGCGCTCCCGAATGGCTGAACGCTGTCAAGCACGCATGGCGCGTGGACGAGCAGGCAGAGACCGCAAACGCGAAGGTCAGAGTTGGATGCCTGCCGACGGCATCGGTGCTGCCCTTGCGACGGCGGCGACTTCGGCATGTCCCATTTCATGGCAGCGCGTCAGCAAGTCGAACAAACCTGCCTGACAGCGGAAACGTATTGCGCTGCGCGAGAGACGTAAAGAAGAAACGACGAAGCTGACTCGCAACTCATAGAGCGGGGCTATCGCGCTGCGGCTTCACGCTGCTGTCGCAGCAACGATCTGCCGGCGAAAAGGGCGGCCGCGCGACCGCCTCTCGTTTGCGTCTGACCAGGCAGGAGCCCACCGTCAGTTCGTCTTGCCGGCCGCGCTCACGGCGCGGAGGCTCAGCGCTCGTCCACCTCGATGCCCTCAGCCGCATAGCAGGCCAGCAGGATGGCGACGAGCATCAGCACCACGGAGACCGCCAACCAGATTCCCGTCATGATCAGGCCTTTGCGTAGCGTTTGGCTTGGTGGTGGCGGCGTGCCAATTTTTTGCTGCGGCCGCGCCAATCCCACGTCACCAGCCGGCCCTGCGGCCGTGGGCGCACGTCGATATGGATGAAGTTGCTGCGATAGCGGCCGACGCCGCCGAGCTCGGGCTGCTGCAAGGCCCAGGCATGCAGCGTGGCCGGGCTCACGCCGGCGATGCGGATGTCGGCGGCCTTGCAGTGGATGTGCTGCGATCCGTCGCCGGCG
>DATFWC010000076.1:0-9778 GCA_035259885.1 Xanthobacteraceae bacterium | reverse complement strand
CTCAGAACCGCATGCGCAGCGACAGCGACGCCCAGCGGCCCGGTCCCGGCACCGCGTTGGCGCCGAAATACTGGAAATAATAGAACTCGTTGGTGATGTTGTAGACATTGAGCTGCAGGCTGGCGTTGGGCGTCAGCTTGTAGGCCATCATGGCATCGAACTTCCAGAATGCCGGCACGAAGGCCGTGTTGGTGATGTTGGCAAAGCCGAACGACTGGTGGATGGCCCCGGCGCCGATCGTCCATTGCGGCGTGAGGTCATAGGTGGTCCAGAACGTGAGGTTGTGCGCCGGCGTGTTGGGCAATTCGCGCCCGAGCTCGTTGAGATTGGGATCGCTCTCGATGCGCGACTGCAGATAGCTGTAGCCGGCGAACACGTTCCACTGGTCGGTGACCTTGCCGACGGCGCCGAACTCGACGCCGTCCACCACCGCCGTGCCGGCCAGGCGCGAGACCGTGTTGTCGGTCGGGTCAGTGATGCGCAGGTTGAGCTTCTCGATGTGGAACACGGCGCCGGTGAGCGAGAGCCGGCTGTTGAGCATGTCGGCCTTGGCGCCGGCCTCGAGGCTGATGGTCTGCTCGGGCGCCAGGTTGGCGACGCTGGCGTTCTGCAGCACGCCTAGCTCGGCCGACGGATTGAAGGAATTGCCATAGGCGACGTAGACGCTGGAATTGGCGGTGGGATGACCGACCACGCCCAAGCGATAGCTCAGCATGTTGTCGGTGCGCTCGAGATGACGATTGACGGCGAGCGCCTGGTTCGGATCGTCATAGGTCGTGCTGAAGCGATCGAAGCGCACCGCCCCCATGAGCTCGATGTACTGGTTCAGCTTCGCCTGGTCGGACACGAACGCGGCGGCGTCGGTGGCCTCGGTGGTGATCGGCTTGAACACGACCGGCGGGCCGCCGACCGGCGAGGGAAACGGATCGACGAAGACCACGTTGGTCCGGCAGGGAAGGGCGGCGGCGGAGAAACCGGGATCGCAGATGTCGATCCGGTTCTGGGCGCGCGTCTCGCGCGTGAGTTCGGTGCCGCCCACTAGCGTGTGCGACACCGGGCCGGTGTTGAACTTGGCGACGAAATCGCTCTGGTTGGCCAGATAGGTGTTGTCGGTCTCACGCTCGCGCCGCTCGCGGCCGACCGTCATGAGATTGACCGGGTACAGCGGCAGTCGCTGGCCGGTGACGACGTTGTTGTTGGCGCCGCTGGCGATCTGCTGGTTCGCCGCATTGCCGATGTTGCGCAGCGAGGTCGGCAGCGAGAAGCGGTCATTGTCGATGTAGCGCGTGGCGTTGCTGAACTTGATGCCGTTGTCGAACTCGTGCTCGACCTTGAAGGTGCCGATATGGGTCTCGGTCTCGGTGATGTCGCGCAGGGGCCCGGTGGGCACGCCGTACCAGTTGGTGCGCGGCACCGGCAGCGGCGGCACCGGCGCGCCGTTGCCGAAATAGCCCGGATTGATCAGGGCGCCGGTCACCGAACTGTAGGCCGGCTGCGGCAGGTAGGTCACGCCGTAGTCCGGCGCGCCTTCCTCGCCTTGGTAGATGTAGCTCAGCGTGACCTGTGTGTTGTCCGTCGTTTTGGCCGTGATGGACGGCGCGATGCCCCAGCGCCGGGTCCACACGTTGTCGCGCGTTGGCGTGTCGACATCCTGGTAGAGCGCGGCGATGCGCGCCGCTACGTTGCCCTGGACACCGCCGGCGTCGATTTCCGTGCGCACGCCGGGACCGGTCGAGCCGGTGATGATTCCCTCCACGAACGGCGGCGCGTAGGTCGGCAGCTTGCTGACGACGTTGATGGCGCCGCCGGTGGTGCCGCGGCCGAAGGCGAAGGCGGACGGCCCCTTGTAGACCTCGACGCGATCGGCACTGAACAGGTCGCGCGTGTACCAGCCGGGATCGCGCATGCCGTCGCGGAACAGGTCGCCGCGCGCCACGAAGCCGCGGATGATTGGGCCGTCGCCCTGCTGGCCGCCCTCGCCGGCGGCGAACGTGATGCCCGGCACGTAGCGCAGCGCATCGTCCATGGTGGTCGAGCGCTGATCCTGGATCACCTTCTGCGTTACCACGTTGACGGTCTGCGGCGTGTCGATGAGCGGCACCGGATAGCGCGAGAGTGTCGACTGCGTGGCCTGGTAGCCGCCGCCGCCGGTCTCGCCCTGCACCTCGATGGTGGGAAGCGTTTCGCTGCTCTGGGCGAACGCGCCGGTCGTCAGCATGACGGACGCCACGCCGAGCGCGGCCGGCGTCAGCGGCTTGCGCGGTGTCGCCAGGATGTGCGCCGCGCCAGCCCGCCGACCCCTGGCCCCATGGTGGCGCCGACGGCCTGAGCGCCGCCTGTGCTTCGACATTGAGGGCCCCCGTTTTCTTTAGAACAATGAAAATCTATAGTGTTATCCGATAGATGTTGAGTATCACGACAGTCGTTTTCTGGCAATACTTGCCGAGTTAGCGTGTAGTATTAAATTATAATACTTATAATCTAGCAACTTCTTGTATTTTGTAGTTTATCTGGCCCCTGCGAGCCGCTATACGATCCATACTAAACCTACGATTTATTAGAATCTCTCCAAACGGCCGCACCATGGCACCATCACCTGCTGCCCGCCCGCGCCGCCTGTGGCGCAACGTCCACCTGGTGGTCGGCATCGGCGCCGCCCTGCTCCTGATCCCGATCGGCCTCTCCGGCAGCCTGCTGGTGTGGCACGACGCACTCGACGCCGTGCTGCATCCCGGCCGCTACGCCGTAAGCGCCGGGCCCGTCAGCCCACCATCCGAGCACGTGGCGGCGGCGCGTGCGGCGCTCGGCGCGACGTTCCAGCCGGTGGTGGTGCGGTATCCCGAAAGCGCACAGGCGCCGGTGACGGTGTCGGCGCGCGACTCGGTCCCCGAGCGCGGAACCCGCCCGCGCCTCCTCACGGTCTATCTCGACCCGCCCACGGCCGGGGTTCTCGGGGTGGCGGATTTCCGCAGCTCGTTCATCGGCGTCCTCCACCGTTTCCACGAGAATCTGACGATCCCGGAATACAACGGCCGCGACATCGTGGGCTGGGCCGGCGTGGCCATGCTGATCATGGCGCTCACCGGCCTCTATCTGTGGTGGCCGCGCAACCACGCATGGTCGGCCGCGCTGCGCTGGCAACGCGGGGCGGGAACCGCCTCGCGCCTGCACCACCAATTCGGCTTCTGGATCTGCGCGCCGCTCGCGGTGCTGTCGCTCACCGGCATCTATCTCGGCTTTCCGCAACAGGGCCGCGCCGTGTTGTCCTCGGTTACCGCCATGAGTCCGCAGCAGCGCGGCGGCTTCGGCGCTCCGTTGCTGCAGCAGACGCGGCTCACCATCGATCAGGCGCTGCATGCCGCGCTGGTCAGCACCCCCGATGCGCGCCCGGCGGCGATTTTCCTGCCGACCCAGCAGGCCCAGACCTGGCGGGTGCAGCTGCGCCAGGCGGACGAACTCATCCCCGTCATGGTGGACGACCGTGGCGGCGGCGCCAGCAGGGCAAGCCCACGGCTTGCCGGCGACAGCGTCGCGGCCTGGATCCGCTGGATCCATGACGGCAGCCGCGGCGGCATCGTCTGGCAGGTCATCATCTTCCTGTGCGGCATCTTCCCTACGGTTCTGGCCATCACGGGCGTGATCATCTGGCTGCAGCGCCGCGTGCGGCGAGCGGCGACACTACGCTCGGCCGGCGGGCGGGCAGGCGAAATTCCTCAACTGGGAGCGGCGGAATGACGACAGCATCAGGGTGCAGAATGCGCAGGCTACGCCGCTTGCTCCACCTCTCCCCGCGTGCGGGGAGAGGTGGCGCAAGTGGCATCTTTGGCGCATGTGCGCTCAACTCCGTAGCATTCTTCCTGGCAAGCGGCGCGGAGGCGCAGGACGCGACCGCGCCGACCGGCGACGTGACGGCCGCCACGCCTGCCATCAACGCCGGCCTGCTGCCGCAGGATTTGTCGCCATGGGGCATGTTCCTCAATGCCGATCTCGTGGTGAAGGCCGTGATCGTCGGCCTGGCGTTCGCGTCGCTGGTGACGTGGACGGTGTGGCTGGCGAAGACGCTCGAGCTCTACGGCGCCAAGCGGCGGGCGCGCGCGGGCGTGCGCCGGCTGCGCGAGACGCGCATGCTCGCCGAGGCCGCTCGCGCGATGCACGGCGGGCGCGGCGTCGTGGCCAGACTGGTGGCCGCGGCCGGCGATGAAGTCGGCCTGTCGGCCAACCTGCCCGGCGACGGCCTGAAGGAACGCATCGTGTGGCGGCTCGAACGCATCGAAGCGGCGGCGGCGCGCACCATATCGCGCGGCACCGGCGTGCTCGCCACCATCGGCGCCACGGCGCCGTTCATCGGCCTGTTCGGCACCGTCTGGGGCATCATGAACAGCTTCATCGGCATCTCCAAGGCGCACACGACCAACCTCGCCGTGGTGGCGCCGGGCATCGCCGAGGCGCTGCTGGCCACCGCCTTCGGGCTGGTGGCGGCGATCCCGGCCGTCGTGATCTACAACGTGTTCGCGCGTTCGATCGCCGGCTACCGCGCCACGCTCGCCGACGCGTCGGCCGAAGTGATGCGGCTGGTGAGCCGCGACTTCGACCGCGACAAGACCCAGAAATTCCCACTGGCGCAGGCGGCGGAGTAGCGTCATGGCGATGCGGCTCGGCCATGCCAGCGACGATCTCGAGGAGACCCACGAGATCAACGTCACGCCGTTCATCGACGTGATGCTGGTGCTGCTGATCATCTTCATGGTGGCGGCGCCGCTGGCGACCGTCGACATCGCGGTCGACCTGCCGTCCTCCTCGGCCGAACCGCAGCGCAAGCCGGACAAGCCGGTCTACCTCACGGTCAAGCCCGACCTGTCGCTCGCGGTCGGCGACGACGCGATTCCGCGCGACGCGCTGGCCGGCGCGCTCGCCGCGGCCACCGGCGGCAACAAGGACGAGCGCATCTTTTTGCGCGCCGACCGCGTCGTGAGTTACGGCGACGTGATGGAGGTGATGGATGCGCTGCGCGCCGCCGGCTATCTGAAGGTGGCGCTGGTCGGGCTCGAGATCCGGGACAGCAAATGAAGGCGCGCGCGCTTCGCCTCGACGACGAGGTCGATCGGCGCGAGCTGTGGCGCTGGGCGCTCGCCGCCCTCATCATGCTGGCGGCGCACCTGGGGATCGTCGCCACCTACCTGCTGCTGCACCGGCCCGATACCGGCCCGAGCGGCGCGCCCGTGGTGGTGATCGATCTTGCGCCCTATCCGAGCGCGCCGCGCCAGGATCCGGTCGAGCTGCCGCCCGACCCACCGATGCAGGAAGCGCAGCCGGAGCCGCAGAAGGTGGAGACGCCGCCCGAATTGCTGCAGCTGCCGCCGCTCCCGACTCCCGAGGTGGTGACAACCGTACTGCCGCCGCCGCCGGAGCAGCCGGCGGAGAAGAAGGTGGAGGACAAGCCGCCGCCGCCCAAGCCGGTGCAGGCGAAAAAGAAGCCGGCGCCGCGCACCACGCCCACGGCCAGCGCACCAACGCGCGCGGACGCACCGGCATCGTCGCAGCTCGGCGTGTCGGCGGAGGCGAGCCGCGCGCAAGCCTCGTGGCGGGATCTGCTGGTGGCGCATCTGCAGCGGCACAAGCGCTACCCGGCCGGGGCTCAGTCGCGGGGAGAGCAGGGGACGGTGGTGCTGAGCTTCAGCATGGATCGCAACGGCCACGTGCTGTCGCGCAGCGTCGCGCGCAGTTCCGGCGTGCCGGAGCTCGATCAGGAAGTCCTGGCCATGATCCAGCGCGCGCAGCCACTGCCGGCGTTCCCGCCGGCCATGCCGCAGGCACGCATGAGCCTCACGGTGCCGATCCGCTTCAACGTGCGCTGAGGCGGGGCGAGCGCGCGGGCGGGCGGCCGGTCTCCCGACGTGACGCTGACGTGGATGGCCCTTCTGTGCGACCATTGTGCCGCGCCCGCTTGTCCTGCGCTCCCGGCCCCACCGCATTGGAAACGACGCCATGCCGCAAGCCACCGTCGTCATCGTCGGCGCCGGGGCGTCGGGTCTCTCGGCGGCCGGGGCGCTCAAGCGACGCGGTATCGACGCCGTCGTTCTCGAGCAGGATCAGCGCCTCGGCGACACCTGGGCGCGGCGCTATGACCGGCTGCGGCTCCACACCGTCCGCGGCCTGTCCGGTCTTGCCCACTATCCGATTCCGCCACGCTATTCCCGCTATCCATCGCGCCAAGAGTTCGCCGCGTATCTCGCCGAGTACGCCCGCCACTTCGGTCTGCGCATCGAGACCGCGTGCCCGGTCGGCAAGATCAGAATGGACGCGACGACGCCGTCCGCCTGGACCGCCGCCACGCCGCGCGGCGACTGGCACGCGCGCGCCGTCGTGGTCGCCACCGGCCAATACCGCGTGCCGATCCTGCCGGCATGGCCGGGCCGCGAGACCTACCGCGGCGATCTGAAGCATTCCGCCCACTACACGACCGGGTCTGCCTACGCCGGCAAACGCGTGCTCGTCGTCGGCCTGGGCAACAGCGGAGCCGAGATCGCCACCGACCTCATCGAGCAGGGAGCCGCGCACGTCGCCTTGAGCGTGCGCACACCGGCCCCGATCGTCTCGCGCGATCCGCTCGGCATCCCGGTTCAGCGCGTGTCGATCCTCATGAGCTTTTTGCCCGCCGCTTTCGCCGATCGCGTGGCGCGACTGGCCTCACGCCTGGTGCTCGGCGATCTCTCGCGGCATGGGCTGCCGGAGCCGGAGTGGATGCCCTACTCGGCGCGACGCGTTCCCGTCATCGATGTCGGATTCGTCGGCGTGCTGAAGCGCGGCCTGGTCCATATCCGGCCGGCGGTCGCCGGGCTCACGCCGGGAGGCGTCGTGTTCGGGGACGGCAACGTCGGAGCCTTCGACGCGATCATCGCGGCGACGGGATTCCATACCGGGCTGGACGCGCTTCTCGAAACGCCCGGCGTGCTCAATGCCGCGCATGAGCCGATCCATGTCTCCGGCGAACCGACGGCGCAGCCCGGCCTTTACTTCCTGGGATACGGGCACAGCCTGCGCGGGCACCTGTTCGAGGCGAACCTTGCTTCCCGCAAGCTGGCGCGCAACATCGGCCGGCATCTCGCACAAACGACGTGATGCCGCCGTCACCATGAGGCGGCGCCAGGGTTCGGTGCGGGCGCTTTCGCCGTGGCGGCCGCGATCCCGGCGGCCACCATGGTGGCGCCGGCGCTCGCCAGGACCGGCACCACGTAGCTGTGGCTGACATCGAAAGCGAAGCCCGCCGCGCTGGGACCGATCAGGGTGCCGAAGGCCACGCTGGTATAGAGCGCGCCGATGATGGTGCTGACATTGCGTCCACCGAAATAGTCCATGATGACCGCCGGAAGGACCGCGACCCATCCGCCGTAGAATACGCCATAGACAAGCGCAAACGCGGCAAGCGACCAGACGTCGGTCGCAATGGCCCAGGCGGCCAAAGCCAGCGCCATGCCGACAAACATCATGACGAGCGCGGCGGCGCGCCCCATCCGATCCGCCAGGCTGCCGAGAAAGAAACGTCCACCGGTACTTCCGACCCCGATCATGCCTACGAGAATCACGGCGGACGCCGGCGCGACGCCGTGATCCAGCGCGTAGGGAACGAGGTGAACGAACGGCACGAACACGCCGAACGAGCACATCAGGCAGGCCGCATAGAGGCCGACGAACTGCCGCGATGCGATCGCCGCGCGCAGCGAGGCTCCGGCCGGCCGCGTCGACCGCGCGCCCGTCTGCATGATGTCGCCGTCAAGCCCTGAGCCGCGATGGCGTGGATCGTCCTCGATCAGCAGCGCCATTCCGGCGCCCACAACGGCGGCAAGACCACCGAGCAGGAGGTAGGCCCCGCGCCAGCCAAGGCCGGCAATGGCGAGCGAGGCGAGCGGCGGCATGACCAGCGTGCCGACACCAATGCCGCTGACGGCAAGACCGGAGGCCAACCCGCGGCGCTTCACGAACCAGCGCTGGACGGCGCCGACGGCGGGAACGTAGGCGCATCCGAGCCCGAGTCCGACACCAAGCCCGTATGCGACGTAGACCTCGGCCAGGCTGCGCGCGAGGCCGGCGAGCGCCAGGCCCATCCCGGTCAGGATCATGCCGGTGACGGCCAGCCAGCGAGCGCCCCAGCGGTCGGCGAGCGGGCCGCTCACGACTCCGAGGCCGAAGTAGAGAAAGCCGGCCAGCGAGAACACCAGCGCGACCGATCCGCGCGAGGCGCCATATTCCTGCTGCAGCGGCCCCACGAAGGCGCTGAATGTGTAGACGCAGCCGAAGCCTACGAACGTGACGGCGAACGCCGCCGCAACGACGAACCATCCATAGAACACCCGCGGCTGCGACGAGGCAGGATTTTCAGTCACGACGGCCTCCAAAATGCTTGACCGCAACGTGGTTGCGCGGGTCGCGCGCGTCCACCCGAATTGCTTCGGCCGTGCCCGAAGTGTCGGTCCTGGCAATGGAATGCCGACATCGTCATATTCAGAGCATGTCGAACGCACCGCAAATGGCGGAAGTTGCCGCGCTGGTCGGGGACCCGGCGCGCGCCAACATCCTTTGCGCGCTGCTCGGCGGGCGGGCGCTGACGGCGACCGAGCTGGCCTTTGCCGCCGGCGTGTCGCCGCAAACGGCAAGCGGTCATCTCGGCAAGCTGACGGTGGCGCGCCTGCTGGTTCTCATGAAGCAGGGCCGTCATCGCTACTACCGGCTGGCGGGACCGCATGTCGGGCACATGCTCGAGAGCATCATGAACGTGGCGCTGACCGGCCCGCCGCGTTATCAGCCCAAGTCCACCCCCGACGACGTGCTGCGGCGCGCCCGCACCTGCTACGATCACATCGCCGGCGTCCTCGGCGTCGCGCTGGCGGACCGGCTGACCGAGCGTGAGTTCGTTGTACTGGGCGACGAGGCCGGCGAGGTCACGCCTGCCGGCATCACGTTCCTGTCGCGGCTCGGCGTCGATCTGTCCGCCGCGCGCGCCAAGCGCCGCATCTTCTGCCGCCCGTGCCTGGACTGGACCGAACGCCGGCCGCATATCGGCGGCGCCGTGGGCGCGGCGCTGGCGACGCGGTGCTTCGAGCTGAAATGGATCGAACGGGTGCGCGACACGCGCGCCCTCACCATTACGCCCACCGGCCGCCGCGGGCTGATGGAAATGTTCGGCCTTTCGCTGTGAGCGGTGTGGCCGGCCGCCCATCAATTGCGACGCGGCCGAGGACTGTGATAACCCTCGCGCGATGCAGAACGGCGATTTCAGCGTGCGCGAGATCCTGGCCGGAGCAGCGCCGCAGGGCGTGCCGGTCACCGTCAAGGGCTGGGTGCGCACGCGGCGCGACTCCAAGGCCGGCATATCGTTCGTGCACCTGTCGGACGGATCGGCATTCCATCCGGTGCAGGTGGTCGCGCCTAACACGCTGCCCAACTATGCCGAGGAGATCCTGAAACTCACGACCGGCTGCGCCGTGGCGGCAACCGGCATGATCGTGCCGTCGCCGGCGAAGGGGCAGCCGTTCGAGATGCAGGCGAGCGCCATCGAGGTCATCGGCTGGGTCGACGATCCCGACACCTATCCGATCCAGCCCAAGCCGCACACGATGGAGTTTTTGCGCGAGGTGGCGCACTTGCGGCCGCGCACGAACGTGATCGCGGCGGCGACGCGCGTGCGCCACACGCTGGCGCAGGCGATCCATCGGTTCTTTCACGAGAACGGCTTTTTCTGGGTCAATACCCCGATCATCACGTCGTCCGACGCCGAGGGCGC
>DATFWC010000075.1:0-9373 GCA_035259885.1 Xanthobacteraceae bacterium | reverse complement strand
AGCCCACCGGCGACCACGAGAATGTCGACGCGACCGAAGGCGTCGACGGCGGCTTTCACGATGGCGTCGCAATTCGCTTCCGAGTCCGGGCGCTTGCCGATGGTCGCCACCTTGGCGCCCAGCGCCTCGCATTCCCCGGCGATCTTTTTCAGCTCCGCCGCATTGCCGGCGGCGAGCGTCACGTTGGCGCCGGCGCCCGCCAGCACCTGTGCGGCAAGCTTTCCGAACGCCCCGGACGCGCCGGTGACGATGGCGCTCTTGCCACGGATGTCGAACAGCGAGAGGGGATTTTTGAACAGATCGTCGGCCATGATTTAACTCATTTCTTTGTCGTGGTCCGCAGCGAGGCCACTTGCTCCACCTCGCCCCAGCGGGGAGAGGTCGGCGCGCTCTTGCGCACCGGGTGAGGGGGCAAGGGCCCATATCGAGAGTCACTCGCCCCCTCACCCCCATCCTCTCCCCGCCGGGGAGAGGGAGCGCGCCGAGTTTGCCGCACCTTTGTCACTTCACCGGCGCGACCGCCACCACGATCGTGCAGACCTCGTTGCCGCGATTTACGATCTCGCGCATCTCATTCGATCCGATGACGCAGGAATCGTGCTTCTTCAGCACCGTCTCCTTGCCGCCGACGATGACGGTCAGCTCGCCGGCGAGCACGAAATAAACTTTCTCCGGCGGCGAGGCATCGGGCCCGGCGCCCCCGCCAGGCAGGAAATGCGACACGCCGACGATCAGCGTCTGCGTGCCGCCGGCTTCCGCCCCGAACAGGCGCAGCGGCAGGCAGTCGCGGTGGTTGGGCGCCTCGTACGGCTTGGCCTCGCTGAAGCGTCTGACCTGCATCAGAACTTCTCCCCCTTCTCGACGCGGTAGGTGCCCTTCGGATCCGTGATGGCGACGAGGCGGACGATGCAGCCGTCGCCGCGGTCCCAGTTCCAGGGGAAGTACGCAAAGGTGCAGCGCCGGCCGGTCACCTTGTCGATGTCGCCGCCGACGTTCTCGATGCCCAGGATGCCGTTCTTGAACAGGATGCGGTGGACCGGCTCCCATTCGGGGAAATCCTGCTTCCAGTCGCGGCCACCCGACCACTCGCGATACTCTTCGGCGAGGTGCGGATGCAGCGGGCCGTTGCGCTGCGGCCCGATCGCAGTGGCGAGCGGATGGTCGTTGGCCTGGGTGTCGTGGCCGACCACCTTCACCTTCTTCTCGACGAACCATTTTCCCGCCGACGGCACGAAGCCGGGCGCGCGGCAGAAATAGTCTTCGCTGTCCTCGTAGAACTTGTGCCAGCCGGTGTTGACGATCACCACATCGCGCGGGCGCACCACTTTTCCCGCCGCTTTCTCGAGGTCGTCATAGGTGATGGATTCCCACTTCTTCTTCGGGATCGACACCACGATGCCGGAGCCGAAGAAGTGCGGCAGTGGCACCTCGTCGATGAATGGCGTGCCCTGCACCACGTGCGCCGGCGCGTCGATGTGCGTGGTGTTGTGCATGCTGGTGGTGATGCGCTGCGACAGCACGCCCGACTTCGCCATGTAGTGGATGCGCTCGATCTTGACGTCTTCGAAGTAGGGCCAGTTGGGCGACTGATAGCCGAACCGGTGCGACAGGTTCACGAACTCCAGCCCCATGCTGTTGTTGGTGTTTTCCTCGAACGTCACGCCGCGAATTCTTTTCGCCACGTTTCTCTCCCCGGCCAAAGGTTGTCCCGAAATACGGTACGTTTGTATCGAATGATGGTTACATAGGCCCACACGCCACGCAAGCCGCAGGTCCCGCCAGTTCAGGCGAGGGCAGTGCTCAGATGCGCGTCGAGCGCGCGCTTGGTGGCGAGCAGGCGGTCGGCGATGTGCGCCTGCCGGTCGTAGAAGCGTTGCGCCGGCACCGGCACCGAGATCGCGATGGCGTTGCCGAGCGGGTCGCGCGTCACCACGCCGGCGGCGCAGATGCCGAGCGTGTGCTCCTCGCGGTCGAAGGCGACGCCGCACTGGCGCACCAGGCTGAGATCCTTGAGCAGCCGGTCGAGGCGGGTCAGCGTCTTGGGCGTGCGCCGCTCGTACGTGGTGCCGATCAGCTCTTCGATCGCGGCGCGGTCGAGTTCGGCCAGGTAGGCCTTGCCATTGGCGGTGCAGTAGAGCGGGAACACCTCGCCCACCGCCGAGACGGTGCGCAGGCGCTGCGACCCGATCACCTGGTCGATGAAGACGAGATGGTCCTGCTTCACGGTCGCGAGGTCGACGGTCTCGGCGAGCTCGCTCGACAGTTTCACCAGGAACGGCCGCGCGATGGAGACGAAGTCGGTGCGCACCGAGGCGGCCAGGCGCAGGATGGTCGGCCCCAGCCGCACTCTTCCGTTCGGCGAGGCCGCAATCACCAGTTTCTCCGCCTGCAGGGCTGCGACGATGCGTTGCACGGTGGACCGGGCGAGGTTCACGCGCTGGGCGATCTGGCCGAGGCTTAAGCCCGACACCTCGTGCTCGAGCGCGCGCAGGATCGACGCCGCGCGCGCGATCACCTGCACCTGGCTCTTGTCGTTGGCCTTGTCGTGGCTCTTGTGGCTGGCGACGCGCTGGTCCATTGCGACCGGTCCCGCTCTCTAGTACAGACGAACCAAAATACGGTACAAGCGCCGCAAAGGGAACCGGGGCGCAGGGGAAACGCATGGTGCAGAAGATCGCTCTCGAAGAGCACTTCTTGTGTCCCGGCTTCGAAGACTACTGGAAGACGACGGTCGGTGACGTCGACCCGGCGATTTACGGCGGCATCGTCAAGCGCCTGACCGATTTCGGCGATCTGCGGCTCGAGACCATGGACCGCGCCGGCATCGAACGGTCGGTGCTCGGCCTGGCCGGCCCGGGCGTGCAGGTCGAGCGCGACACGGCAAAAGCAGTCGGCAACGCGCGCGCGGCCAACGATTTCCTCGCCAGGGAGGTCAGCAAGCGGCCCGACCGCTACTCCGGGCTGGCGCACCTGCCCATGCAGGACGCCGCCGCCGCAGCCGACGAACTCGAGCGCTGCATGCGCGACCTGAACTTCTGCGGCGCCATGATCAACGGCCACACCAACGGCCAGTACCTGGACCATCCGTCGCTGGCCCCGTTCTGGGAGCGCGCCGAGGCGCTCGGCGCGCCGATCTACCTGCATCCCACCGATCCGGTGCAGCCCAGCGCGGCGCTCGACGGCCACAAGGGCCTGAGGCGCGCCACCTGGGAATGGACCTTCGAGACCGGATCGCACGCGCTGCGCCTGGTGTTCGGCGGCCTGTTCGACCGCTATCCGGCCGCCAGGCTGGTGCTCGGCCATCTCGGCGAGACCCTGCCGTACCTGCTGTGGCGGTTCGACAGCCGCGCCAAGCTGTACGGCGTGAAGTTGAAAAAGAGCCCGTCGGACTACATCCGCCAGAACATTTTCGTGACCACGTCGGGCATGTGCTCGGCCGACCCGCTGATCTGCACGCTCAGCGCGCTGGGGCCCGAGCGGGTCATGTTCGCCGCCGACTATCCGTTCGAGTCGGCCGAAGAGGCGGGACACTTCATCGACGGCGTTGCGCTCGACGCGCGGGTGCGCAACGACATCTGCCACAGCAATGCCGTCCGGCTGTTCCGCCTGCCCGGTTGAGCCGATGAGCGTCAGCGTTCTGATCGTCGATGTTCATGCCGACATCTACGCGCAACATCTGCGCGCGGCATGTCCCGACATCGAGCTTCACCTCGCCAAAACCTTGAGCGAGCTGCCGGAAAACCTGTCGCACATCGATGTGCTCATCGCCTTCGGCACCTCGATCAACGATGACGTACTGCGCCGGCTGAGCCACGTCACCTGGATCCAGTCGCTGGCGACCGGCGTCGACCATTTTTTGCGCTCCCCCCACGTGGCGCCGAGCGTGCTGATCACCAGCGGGCGCGGCATTCATGGCTCCATGATGCGCGAGATGACGGTCTTCCTCATGCTCAGCCTCACGCACGATGCGGCGCGGCGGGCGGAGGACCAGAAGAATCACGTGTGGCAGCGCCGGCTGTGGACGCTGCTCTACGAGAAGACCGCCGTGGTGGTGGGGGTCGGCGTCGCCGGGACCGCCATCGGCGAGCTCTTGCACGGGTTCGGCATGACGGTCATCGGGGTGAGCCGCACGGTCCGCGACATTCCGGGCTTCGCCTCGATCATGCCAACGGGGGAGCTCGCCGCGGCGGCAGCCAAGGCTGATTTCCTCATCAATGTGTTGCCGGCGAGCGCCGAGAACATCGGCCTGTTCGACGCCGCCGTGTTCGCCGCCATGAAACCGTCCGCCTACTTCATCAACGTCGGCCGCGGCGAGACGGTCGACGAGGAAGCCCTGATTGCGGTACTGCGCGACGGAAAAATCGCCGGCGCCGGCCTTGACGTGTTCCGCAAGCGGCCGTTGCCGCCGGACAGTCCGCTATGGGATATGCCCAATGTGGTGATCACGCCGCACGTGGGTGGCTACGTGGCCGAGTACGAGGACTACGTGATGCCGATCGTGGTCGAGAATATGCGTCACTTTTGGGCTGGCCGGCGCGAGCGCATGCGCAATATCGTGGCGCGGCCGGCTGCCGCCGCCGTGACCGCGGCGGCCGAACCGGCCGCGAAAGCGTAAAATGTCGCAGATCGTCGTCGAAGGCGTGAAGCACCTGTATCGGCCGCCGCGCGGCCGCCCGGTGCTGGCGCTCGAGGACGTGTCGCTCGACGTGCGGCCGCGCGAGTTCGTCGCCCTGCTCGGCCCGTCCGGCTGCGGCAAGTCCACCCTGCTCTACCTCATCGGCGGTTTCCTGCCGACCGAGACCGGGCGCATCCTGGTCAATGGCGGCGCGGTGGCCGGGCCGGGGCCCGACCGCGGCATCGTGTTCCAGCACTTCGCCCTGTTCCCGTGGAAGACCGTGCGCGCCAACGTGCTGTACGGATTGGAGCGCCAGGGCATGGCGCGCGAGGAGCGCGAAAAGCGCGCCCAGGCCTTCATCGACCTGGTGGGCCTGAGCGGCTTCGAGGACAGCTTTCCGTCGCAACTGTCGGGCGGCATGAAGCAGCGCGCGGCACTCGCCCGCACGCTCGCCTTCGATCCGGAAATCCTGCTGATGGACGAGCCGTTCGGCGCGCTCGACGCGCAGACCCGCAGCCTGATGCAGGGCGAACTGCTCGGCATCTGGCAACGCACGCCGAAAACCGTGATCTTCGTGACCCACGACGTGCAGGAGGCGGTGTACCTGGCCGAGCGCGTGTTCGTCATGTCGGCCAGGCCCGGCCGCATCAAGGCCATCGTCGACACCAAGTTCGAAAAAAGCGCCAACGTGTTCCGCACCCCCGCCTTCGTCGAGAAGGTTGACGAGATCTGGAACCTGGTGCGGGAGGAAGCCATCAAGGCGCAGGAGAAGCGGCCGTCATGAAGACGTTCTGGCGCTACCTGCCGCTGCTGCTCCTGGCGCTGGCGTGGGAAGCGATCGCGCGGCTCGAGCTGGTGTCGTCGCTGGCGCTGCCGCCGCTCTCTGCCGTCATCGCGTCATGGTTCGATCTGATCAAGAGCGGCGAACTGGTCACCAACGGCGCCTCGTCGCTCTACCGCGCCGCCGCCGGGCTGGGGTTGTCGATCGTGGTCGGCACGACGCTCGGCATCTTCATGGCATGGTGGCGGCCGGTGAACGCGCTCTTGAGCCCGATCGTGGAGGTCTTCTATCCGATGCCGAAGTCGGCCCTGATCCCGGTGACGGTGCTGTGGCTCGGCTTTGGCGACGGCTCGAAAATCTTGCTCATCTTCTTCGGCTGCATGCTGCCGATCACGATCGGCGCCTTCAACGGCGCGCGGTCGAGCGACCAGGCGCTGGTATGGTCGGCGCGCAGCATGGGGGCGGGCCGCCTGCGCGTGCTGCGCGACGTGGTGCTGCCGAGCGCCATGCCGGAGTTGCTCAACGGCATCCGTACGGCGCTGGCGCTGTCGTTCATCCTGCTGGTGAGCTCGGAGCTGATCGTGGCGCGCCAGGGATTCGGCTACCTCATCGGCTTCCTCGGCGCCAACGGCTCGTACGAGCCAATGTTCGCCGTGGTGCTGACCGTGGCGTTTCTCGGTTTTGCGGCCGATCGCGCCTACCAGGCGATCGTGCGAAGGGTCTTGCTGTGGCGCGAACAGACGATCTGACGGCGGACGAAGCCCACGCGCGCGCACGCGGCCACGCCGCGCTGCCGCTGCCGACGTTCCTGGGCGCGCTCGCCCGCGGCTCGATGCACGCGATCGTCATCCTTGCCGTGCTGGTGGGGTGGGAGGTGGTGGCGCGCTCGGGCATGGTCACGCCGTTCATGCTGCCGGCGTTCAGTGCCGTACTCGAGCGCATCTGGACCGATGCGACGACGGGTGAGCTCTTCATCAACATCGGGCTCACGCTCTATCGCGCGCTCACCGGATTCTTCATCGCGGCGGCGGGCGGCATCGTGCTCGGCATGGCGATGTCGCGCAGCGTCGGCGTCAACTGGCTGTTCGACCCGATCATCTCGGTGGGATTTCCCATGCCGAAGATTGCCTTCCTGCCGGTGGTGATCCTGTGGCTCGGCTTCTACGACGTCTCGAAAATCTCCATGGTGGTGCTCGACGCCATCTTCCCGGTGGTGACCGCCACGCTCGCCGGCATCCGCGGGGTGGAGCGCGAGCTCATCTGGTCGGCGCGCAACATGGGGGCCAACGACCGCGAGCTGTTGTGGCAGATCATCTTTCCGGCAGCGCTGCCGCAGATCATGACCGGTCTGCAGGTGGCGCTGCCGATCGCGCTGATCGTCGCCGTGGTGGCCGAGATGATGATGGGCGGCTACGGCCTGGGCGGCGGCATGATGACGGCCTCGCGCTTCGCCGACTCGCGCGGCGTGTTCGCCGGCATCGTCGAGATCGCCGTCGTCGGCTATTGCCTGGTCAAGGGCATGGCGCTCATCCGCCGTCGCCTGCTGCTGTGGCATCAGGAGGCGCTCGAGCCCAGCACGGCGTGACGTCGAATGGCGGCTATCGACAATTCCACCGTTTTAACCAAGACCCGCGCGACAATCTTTGACATCGAAGCGCAGCTGAAAATTCCGCTATAGTAACGACACCACAGGGAGGATACGCATGCGTTCACTGAAGCTTTTTGCCGGCCTGATCGCGGCCGGCATCCTGGGCGTTGGCGTCGCTCACGCCGCCGATCCGATAAAAATCCGCGGCGCCTGGGTGGCGCCGGTCACCAACTGGGCGTCGATCTGGCTGGAGAAGAAGGACCTGGCCAAGCACTTCGGCAAATCCTACGTGTTCGAAGCCGTGCGCTTCCAGGGCACGCCGCCGATGATCACGGCGATCGCCAACAACGAGCTGGAAGTCTCCAACCTCGCCTATTCGACCCTCGCCATCGCGGTGCAGAACGCCGGCATGGACGACATCCGCGTCATCGCCGACGAGTTCCAGGACGGCGTGCCCGGCTACTACACGCAGGAATACATGGTGCTGGCCGACGGCCCGATCAATAAGCCCGAGGATCTCAAGGGCAAGGTGGTCGCCACCAATGCGTCGGGCAGCGCGGTTGACGTGGCGATGCGGGCGATGCTGCGCAAGTTCGGCTTGGAGGACAAGCGCGACTACACCATGGTGGAGGCGCCGTTCCCGACCATGCGCGCCATGCTGGCCGAGAAGAAGGTCGACATGATTCCCGCCGTGCTGCCGTTCTCCCTCGATCCCGAGCTGCGCAAGATCGGCCGCCCGCTGTTCAACCAGCGCGACGCGATCGGTGTGACGCAGATGATCGTGTGGGCGGTGCGCAAGCCGTTCATCGACAAGAATCGCGCCGTGCTGGTCGATTACATGGAGGACTCGCTGCGCATCGCGCGCTGGTACATGGACCCGGCGAACCACAAGGAGGCGATGGAGATCGCGGCGCGCGTGACCAAGCAGCCGGCCGAGCGGTTCGACTGGATCTTCACCAACCGGGATACGTTCCGCGATCCCAACATGCTGCCGAACCTCGACGCGCTGCAGAAGAACGTCGACATGACCAAGGACCTCGGCTTCGTGAAGGCGACCGTCGACGTCAAGAAGCACGCCGACCTGAGCATCGTGCAGGAGGCCGCGAACCGGCTGAAGTGAGCTTCGGACAGGCATGCTCGCGCCGCCCCTCCACGTCGTTCCCGCGCAAGCGGGAACCCATGATCACCGTCGGCGCGCAACACGCTCGCGCCGTGGTTATGGGTCCCCGCCTTCGCGGGGACGACGGCGGAGCATGCCGCGCTGCCTCGTTCCAGCCCTCCTGCCAATTCTCTGCGCCTTCGCATTGCCGGCGGCGGCGCAGACCTATCCGACAAAACCCATCCGCATCATCGTGGCGTTCGCGCCGGGCGGGCCGGCCGACGTCATGGCGCGCCTGATCGGACAGCGCCTGACCGCGACCCTGGGCCAGAGCTTCGTGATCGACAACCGGCCGGGCGCCGGCGGCACGATCGGGGCGCGCGCGGCCGCAGAGGCGGATGCGGACGGCTATACGCTGCTGCTCGGCAATACCAGCACGCTGGTCCTCGGCCCCCTGACCTACCGCAACGTCGGCTACGATCCGGCGAAAAACTTCGCGCCCATCGCGATGCTCGGCACCACGTCCAACTTCCTCATCGTGCATCCGGGCTTCGCGCCGCGATCGGTGGCGGAGCTGGTCGCGCTCGCCAAGGCGCAGCCGGGACAGCTCAATTACTCGTCGCCCGGCAGCGGGACGCCGCCGCACCTGATCGGCGAAATGTTCAAGCTCAAGGCCGGCATCGACATCGTGCACGTGCCCTACAAGGGCGGCGGGCCGTCGGCGCAGGCGGTGGTCGCCGGCGAGGCGCAGGTGACGTTCGAGAACCCGACCGTGTCGCTGCCGCTGGCCCAGGGCGGCCAGGTGCGCGCACTGGCGGTGACCAGCGACAAGCGCAACCCGCAGGCGCCCGACGTGCCCACCATGATCGAAAGCGGCCTGGCGGATTTCGTCTCGGTCTCGTTCACCGGCGTCGTGGCGCCGGCCGCAACGCCACCCGCCATCGTCGCCAGGCTCAATGCGGCGATCAGCGAGGCCCTCGCCTCGCCGGAGATCGAGACCGCCTTCATGAAGCTGGGCGTCGAGCCGCGCATCGGACCGCCCGACGCCTTCGCGGCGTTTCTGGCGCGCGAACGCGAGCGCTGGGCGCCGGTGATCCAGGCGGCGGGCGTGAAGGTGGAGTGACTCGGCCTGTCGTCCCCGCGAAGGCGGGGACCCATGACCACGATCGGAGCGAATATCGCGAGGCCCGTGATCATGGGTTCCCGCTTGCGCGGGAACGACCGCCACGCTGCCAGCGAATTCAATCCTCCATCACCTCGCCCGGCCTGATCGGCGTCTCCGGGTGCAGG
>DATFWC010000074.1:0-3521 GCA_035259885.1 Xanthobacteraceae bacterium | reverse complement strand
CCGGCTCCGACCGCGCCCGGACCCGGCTGTTCGGACATTGCGGTCGCGCCCGATCGCCGCGGCACGACGACCTGGACGACCGAGGGTGACACCCGATCGAACAGTTCGATGGTCGTGCGCTCGAACTCTGCCAGGTCTCCTCTCGGCTGCACCGGCCTGGGCGTCGACGCGGCCAAAAAGGTCTGCCGCAGGTAAGGCAGCGCAACCAGCGCAACCAGGACGATCGCCACGGCGACCAAAATGGCTCGCACCACTCGATTCTGCACGTCCGGCTCCATCGTCAGTCGCGGCCAGCACAGGCCGGGGCGCACGAACAACCGGTGTGTCGAACCAAATGTTCCGCTCGAGAACCCGCCGGCGACTGCAGCTGTCAGCGCGGCTCGCCGCGGCGCTTCGGTGACGGCAGGCCCTCGGCGTGCGCCGTCAATGCCCCGTGGCGCCAGCCCGCATCGCCGCAATCGCCTCGCGCGCCAGCCGGTCGGCCCGCTCGTTGATGTCGTGACCGGCGTGGCCGCGCACCCAGTGCCAGCGCACGCGGTGCTGAGCCAGCGCCGCATCGAGCCGCTTCCATAGATCGTCATTCTTGACCGGCTTCTTGTCGGCCGTGCGCCAGCCGTTCTGCTTCCACCGCTTGATCCAGCTCATGATGCCGTTGCGCAGGTATTGGCTGTCGGTGTGGAGGTCGACCAGGCACGGACGGCTGAGCGCCTCGAGCGCCGCGATGGCCGCCATCAGTTCCATGCGATTGTTGGTGGTGAGCGGCTCGCCGCCTTTGAGTTCCTTCTCGTGATCGCCGTAGAACAGGATCGCGGCCCAGCCGCCCGGGCCCGGATTCCCCGAGCAGGCGCCGTCGGTGTAGATGGTGATGTGCGGCTCGGCCATGTCTCCTACTCGTCGATGCCATAGTCGCGCACGCTGGCGACGGCCTGGTGAAAGCGCAGCTTACGGAAATATTCCAGCGGGTCCTTCGGCCGCACCAGGGCGCCCGGCGGCACGTTGAGCCAGTCCACCAGCCGCGTCAGCAGGAAGCGCATGGCCGCCCCGCGCGCCAGCAGCGGCAGCGCCTCCCATTCGGCGCGCGACAGCGGCCGCCCCCGCGCATAGGCCTGCAGCAGGTTGCGCCCCTTGGTGACGTTGTAGGAATGGTCGGCCTCGAAGCACCACGCGTTGAGACAGACGGCGACATCATAGGCCAGCGTGTCGGTGCAGGCGAAATAGAAGTCGATGAGGCCTGACAGCTTGTCGCCGAGAAAGAACACGTTGTCGGGAAACAGGTCGGCGTGGATGACGCCCTGCGGCAGGTCGCGTGGCCAGGCCTGTTCGAGAAAATTGAGCTCGGTGGCGATGGTGTCGCAGAGCCCGGGATGCAGCACGTCGCCCTTGTGGCTCACGCCGTTGTAGAGCGTGCGCCAGCCTTCCACCGACAGCGTGTTCTTGCGCCGCATCGGAAAATCAGCACCGGCCACGTGCAGCTGCGCCAGGGCGGCGCCGACCGCCGCGCAATGGCCCGGGCTGGACCGGCGCAGCCACATGCCTTCGAGAAACGTCACGATGGCGGCCGGCCGGCCGGCCAACGTGCCGGCGGCGGTGCCGGCCTTGTTCCTGACCGGCTGCGGGCAGGTCAGTCCGCGGCTGGCCAAGTGCTCCATCAGGGCGAGAAAGAACGGCAGATCGCTGGCGGCGACCCGCTTCTCATACAGGGTGAGAATGAAATAGCCGCGGCGGGTATGGACGATGAAGTTGGAGTTCTCGACGCCCTCGGCAATGCCCTTGTAGGACAAGAGCTCGCCCAGGTCGTAATCGGCAAGAAACTTCGCCAGATCCTCGGCCGAGACGTCGGTATAGACGGCCACGGGCGATCACGCGGCCGCTGTGGCCGGCCGGCCAGGACGCCCGGGCATCGCCGACGTGCTCATGGCCCGACATGGCCGGGGCGCCGCGCGCCTGTCAAGCTGGCGGAATATTTCGCACAGCTCAAGCTCCACCGGCCATTGGACATGGCCGCCCGACAATCCTATATTCCGGGCACTTTCCAGTCATCGCAGATGACGGAGGCTTCGCCCGGAAGGGCGGGCGGAGCGCCAAGGAGATTCGCCATGATGAACGCGCCGCTGATGCCGAAGGCGACCGCCGTCTGGCTGGTCGAGAACACCGCGCTGTCGTTCGACCAGGTCGCCGAGTTCTGCAAGCTTCACCCGCTGGAGGTCAAAGCCATCGCGGATGGCGATGCCGCCCAGGGCATCAAAGGGCTCGATCCGGTTCAGACCGGCCAGTTGACCCGCGAGGAGATCGCCAAGGCGGAGGCCGATTCCAATTATCGGCTGCACCTGGCCGATCCCAAGGTGCGGTTGCCGGAAGCCAAGCGCAAGAAAGGACCGCGCTACACGCCGGTGTCGCGGCGGCAGGACCGGCCCAATGCGATCCTGTGGCTGATCCGCAACCACCCGGAGCTCAAGGACGCGCAGATCATGCGCCTGGTCGGCACCACCAAGTCGACCATCCAGGCGATCCGCGACCGCACCCACTGGAATGCATCCAACCTGACGCCCATGGATCCGGTGACGCTGGGCCTGTGCTCGCAGATCGACCTCGACCTCGAGGTCCAGCGCGCCGCCAAGGAGAAGCCGATCGAGCCCGAGGATCAGGGGCCGACGCTGCTTCCCGCCGCCGCCACCACCGAGCCCGAACCCGAGCCCGAGCCCGAGCAGCAGAAGAAGCGGGAGGAACTCGACGTCGAGGCGGTGTTTGCCAAGCTCAAGCAGCTTGGCGGCAAGAGCGGCGACAAGCGCGACGAGTCCGACGAGCCCTGAACGCCGCCGGCGCGCTTAAGGCGCCATCGCCACGGCTGGTCACTGTGCCGATCCGTATTGCTGCGTGCCGGCACAGGGGGCTGTCGGTCTGCAGCACGTCGACAAAAAGAGCATGTCTGACGACATGCTCTTTTGGCACCCGGCGATCTGCGGCGCGCCGCGCTGCGGCGCGCCTTGTCGGCGGTCAGGACTTTTTCCGGCTGGGCCGTTCGTTCGCCGCCACCCGCACCTTGCCAGGAGCCGATCCCTTCTTCTTCTGCGCTGAAACGGCCGCCACCTTCACGCTGCCTTTGCCGGCACCCGGCTTGGACTTCGCAGCATCGGCGACGCGAACGGCCGTGGCACCGCGTGACTGCACCGTGAGCCGGATGATGCGGTCGACGCGCGGCGACTTGCCGGCGCGCGCGACGAGCCTGGACACCTGCTCGACGTGATTGGCGGACTGCCCGTTGCGTCTGGCCAGGACGCCCCTGCGCGTCGAATTCCGCGCCGCCCGCGAGGCCTTGCTGTCGGCCCGCGGGTTCGCCGCGCTGGCGAGCCGGTCGAGCGCGGCCAGACGATAGCGCTGGGCCGCCAGCTTGGCGATCTCGTTGCACTGCTGATTGTCGAACTCCACGGTTTCGACCGATGGCGCCGACGTCGTCCACTTCTGAGCGCGGTATCCGGTAATGATGTGGACGTAGTTCTGGGTCTCGCGCGGCAGGCTGCCGC
>DATFWC010000073.1:0-6045 GCA_035259885.1 Xanthobacteraceae bacterium | reverse complement strand
CTGCGGCGCCGCGCACCGATGCATCACGACGCGCAGGCCGGCGCCAAATTCGCCAGCACGCCACGGGCGCTCGGCCTGTCGCCGAATGCGCTGCAGGCGCTGCTGGTGGTCGCCGGCATCGGCTGCTGCGTGGCCATGTCGATGCCGCAGGTGCACATCGTGGCCTATTGCGGCGACCTCGGCTACGGCGTGGCGCGCGGCGCCGAGATGCTGTCGCTGATGATGGCTTCCGGCGTGGTCAGCCGCCTGGCGTCGGGCTTCATCGCCGACCGCATCGGCGGCGTGGCGACGCTGCTGCTCGGCTCGGTGCTGCAGGGCGTCGCCCTGTTCCTCTATCTGTGGTTCGACGGGCTGGCGTCGCTCTACGTGATCTCCGCCCTGTTCGGCCTGTTCCAGGGCGGCATCGTGCCGATGTACGCGCTCATCGTGCGCGACTACTTTCCACCGCAGGAGGCCGGCACCCGGCTCGGCATCGTGCTGATGGCGACGCTGATCGGCATGGCGCTGGGCGGCTGGATGTCCGGTGCGATCTTCGACCTCACCGGATCCTATCGCGCCGCCTTCGCCAACGGCCTCGCCTGGAACCTGCTCAACGGCGCCATCGTGCTGTGGCTGTTCATGCGGTCGGGCCGGCGGCTGGCGACGGTGTCGCCGTAGATTGGGCAAAGGCGCGCAGGACGCGCGTTCAACAGATGTAATTGAAACGCGCCTTTGCTCACCATGCAGCGGCGCCAATGATGGTGGGCAATTTCGCGCGCGCGCCGTCCCTGCAACCAGCGCGGCGACAAGCGAATTTGCGCACCCTACGGCGCGTGAGCCGTTAGAGCATGATCCCGAAAAGTGGGTACCGGTTTTCGGAAAAGATCATGCTCCAAGCATAACTTAGAGCGAGATGGCGATTCGAAGAAAAGTCATCTCGCTCTAGTCCTGCGGGTTCTCGATCCAGATGACGTCGTCGGGATCGAGCCGAGTGGCCGCGGCGCGGGCCAGCGCCGGCGGCGGCACCGCCACCGGCTGCGCGCTCGCCGTCTCGTTCGACCACGCCGCCAGATCCGGCACGCGCAGGCCGAACAGCCGGTGCAGCACGGCGTCGATGTGCGGCGCCGAGAACGGCTTGTGCAGGAACGCCGCGGCACCGCGCTTGAGCGCGCGCATCTCGTTGTCCTTGTTGCGCTCGCTCGAGATCATCACGACCAGGGCTTCCGGATTGCGCAGCAGGATGCGGTCGAGCGTCGCCAGGCCGTCGAGGCCCGGCATGTTGCAATCGAGGAAGATGATGTCGAAGTCGAAACGATTGCAGAAGGCGAGCGCCGTGGTGCCGTCGCCGGCCTCGTAGCAGTCCATGCGGAAAATGCTGCCGGCCAGCACCTTCTGCACGATCTTGCGCACCGTCATCGAGTCGTCGACGATCAGCACCTTGGTGGGGCCGACGACGCGGCGATAGGTTTCCACGATCGCCTCGATCTCGCGAATGCCGAACGGCTTGCGCAGGAACTCGTAGGCGCGCAGCTGCTGCGCCAGATCCATGAAGCGGTCGCTGTCGGGCCCCGACATCAGCGTCACGAAGGTGCGCACGCCGACGTAGCGCGCGCCGCGCAGCGCTTCCAGGCCGGACATTTCCGGCATGTAGACGTCGATGAAGGCGAGATCGATGTCGCCGCGGCTCAGCTCCTTGATGCAGTCGCGGCCGTTGGTCACCTCGACGAGCTGGATCAACGAGCAAGACCTCTCGGCCACCTGCCGGAAGATGCCACGGGTCGCCGGCGAATCGTCGGCGACCAGCATCTTGATGGTGTGGTCCAACATGGTTCTGTCCTCCCAGGAATACGCCGAGGTCAGTATTAGTCCGTAGATTGTGCTCCAAGTTTGAGAATGCGCCTCACATTTGCGACAACCTGATCACACGCTTAGCGATTGCGATGCGAGTTCCTTAAACTTGTTCGCATTAACGAAGACAGCGCGCGAGCGCGCCGTCGGCCGCTCGACGTTGGTGGCGCAATCGACAGGCGATCCAAGAACATGGGCAGCGCCGGCGCGTCCGAACGCGGCAGCCGCGGTGGCCGTCCCCGCACGGAGGCATTGCCGCGCGGCCCGGCGACACGATAGGAATCCACGGGCGGTGCCTAACACCGATGCCCCGGCACTCGCGCGACATTGAGCCAAGTTGTACGGAATTCCATGGACAACCAGCCCGACACGAGGGCGCTGTTCGCGTCCGGCGAAGCCCCGCCCTGCGACTACGGCCGCGCCCCGACCCATCAGAAAATGCTGCGCGAGCGCGACGTGTCCGTGCCCATGCGCGACGGCGTCAAACTGTGCGTCGACGTCTATCGTCCGGACACGCCGGAAAAGCTCCCCTGCCTCCTTGCCTTCGCCATCTACAACAAGGATTTTCAGGGTCCCGACGTAGCGGAAGCGCTGCCGCCGCAGCCGGCATGGACGCCGTTATGGACCGGGCCGCTGGAGGCAGGCGACACCCATTTCTTCGTGTCGCGCGGCTACGTGCACGTGATCGGCTCCCCGCGCGGCGTGGGCAAGTCGGAAGGCGGCGGCTCGCGCGAATTCGACAGCTACGACCTGATCGAGTGGATCGCGGCGCAGCCGTGGTGCGATGGCAACGTCGGCATGGTGGGCATTTCCGGCTTCGGCGCCGAGCAGTTCCACGTGGCCAAGCAGCAGCCGCCGCACCTCAAGGCGATCTTTCCGTTCGACCCGCGCGGGGCCTACGGCGTGCTCGGCGGCTTCCGCGAAGAATACCCGGGCGGCGTCATCCACCTGTTCCGCTACCTGGTCGGCCATTTCGCCGCCATGCATCAGCAGCGCGGAGGGCCCGGAACGCTGCCCGAGCCGCGCGAGTCGTGGTGGCGCGCCGCGATGGCCAATCCCGACTACCGCATGTACCCGAACATCCTGAACCTGGTGGCGCAGAAGGGGCAGCACATGCCGCCCTATTTCGAGCTGCTGATCAACCCGTACGACAGCGAGGAGGTGGTGGCGAAGGCCGAGGCGGACCTCAAGAAGATCAAGGTGCCGTTCTACACGGGCTCGGGCTGGTACGGCTACACGTACAAGACCCACCTCAACGGCGCGCAGAACTATTTCGCCGGGGCAGACGCGCCGAAGAAACTGATGTTCACCGGGCCGGCGCACCTCGAGCGCCCGTTCCGCTCGTTCCACCACGAGATCCTGAAATGGTACGACCACTGGCTCAAAGGCCTCGACACCGGCGTAATGCGCGAGCCGCCGGTGAAGTTCTGGGTGATGGGTGAGAACAAGTGGCACCATGCCGACAACTGGCCGCTGCCGCAGACGCAATGGACCAGGCTCTACCTGCGCAACTGGGAGCGCCTCTCAGCCGAGCCGTTCGTGGCCGGCAGCGTCGACGCCTTCACGCCGCCCGACGCCTTCGTGCAGATGCCGCCGAGCCAGACCAACACGGTGCAGAAGCTGCGCTACCTGAGCGAGCCGCTGCCCGAGGACGTGCTGATCGCCGGCCCGAGCGTGCTCACGCTCTTCGCCGAAATCGATCAGGATGACACCAACTGGATCGTCGCGCTCAAGGACGTCGGCCCCGACGTCTCGGTGATGAGCGTGCGCGAAGGCGAGCGTGAGCTGCCGAAAGATTTGCCGGAGCGCGAGGTGACGCGCGGCTGGCTGAAGGCCTCGCACCGCGCGCTCGACCAGACGCGCTCCAAGCCGTGGCGGCCATGGCACAAGCTGACGCGCGCGGCGCAGCAGAAGGTGACGCCGGGCGAGGTGACGGAATACAGGATCGAGATCATGGCCACCGCCAACCTGTTCCGGCGCGGGCACCGCATCTGCCTGGAGATCATGAGCCTCGATCTCCCCACCGGCGTCGCCGGCGCCACCAACGCGGAATACGTGCCCTACCACATCTGCAGCGCCCGGACGGTGCTGCACAAGGTCTACCACGACCTCAACCGACCCTCGCACCTGCTGCTGCCGGTGATTCCGACGTAGCCACGGTCTCGGCGCGCTCCCTCTCCCCGGCGGGGAGAGGGTCGGGGTGAGGGGGCGAGTGAATTTCAATTAGCCCGTACCCCCTCACCCGACTTGCTTCGCTGCGCTCGCAAGTCGACCTCTCCCCGCCGGGGAGAGGTGGCGCAAGCGGCGCGACTTTGCATGCCAGCTCTTCCGCTACCGCGTCGCGCGGGACAAGCCCGCGCATGACGAGTAAAGATAACGCCGTCGTACATGCCCGGGAGACAGGGAGGACACATGCGCATCATCGACCTGTCGGTCGCGCTCAAAGGCGGCATCGTCTCGGATCCGCCGAGCATGCTGCCGGACATCACCTACCGCAGCCATGCCGAAGGCGCGAAGGAATTTGCCGCCGTTTTCCCGGGCCTCAAGCCCGAGCAGCTTCCCGATGGCCAAGGCCCGGCGGTCGAGCGCGTGACCATCACGACGCACAACGGCACCCATCTCGATGCGCCCTGGCACTTTCACTCGACCATGGACGGCGGCAAACCGGCGCTGAAGATCGACGAGGTGCCGCTCGAATGGTTTTTTTCCGACGGCGTGAAGCTCGACTTTCGTGACAAGCCGGACGGATATGTCTGCCGCGCCGACGACGTGAAGCGGGAGCTCGACCGCATCGGCTATACGCTCAAACCTCTCGACATCGTTCTGGTGAACACGGCGGCGGGCGTCGCCTACGGCCAGCCCGACTTTCTCGACAAGGGTTGCGGAATGGGGCGCGAGGCCACGCTGTTTCTTACCCGGCAGGGCGTGCGGGTGACCGGCATCGACGGCTGGAGCTGGGATGCGCCGTTCTCGTTCACGCGCAAACGCTTCGCCGAGACCGGCGACGCTAGCCTGATCTGGGAAGGCCACAAGGCCGGTCGCGAGATCGGCTATTGCCACATGGAGAAGCTGACCAACCTCGACAGGCTGCCGGCCTTCGGCTTCAAAGTGTGCTGCTTCCCGGTGAAGATCGCGGCGGCGTCGGCCGGCTGGACCCGCTGCGTGGCGATGCTGGAGAACTGAAGGCGCATGAAGCTCGAGGGTCAAGTCGCCATCGTCACGGGCGCCGGGCGCAACATCGGCGAGGACACGGCAAAGCTGTTCGCGCAGGAGGGCGCCAAGGTCGCCGTGGTCGACATGGACAAGGGGCGCGGCGACAAGGTGGCGGCCGACATTGTTGCGGCGGGCGGCACCGCGGCGGCGTTCGTCGCCGACGTGGCGAGCGAGGACGACATCGCGCGGCTGGTGAAGGGCGTCGTGGCGCAATGGCGCCGCGTCGACGTCCTGGTCAACAATGCGGCCATCTCCGACAACAAGCACGTGCTGGAGATCACCAAGGCGGAGTGGGACAAGGTCATCGCCGTGACGCTGACCGGCCCGTTCCTGATGAGCCAGCACGTGGCGCGGCAGATGGTGGCGCAGGGCAGCGGCGGCCGCATCGTCAATATCGGCTCGACTTCCGGCTTCTTCGGCCGCTCGCGCGCCATCGCCTACACGGCGGCGAAAGGCGGCGTCGCCAACCTGACGCGCTCGCTGGCGGTGCAGCTCGCGCCACACAAGATCCGCGTCAACGGTGTGGTGCCGAACAAGATCGGCTCGCCGGTGGGCAAGGACGAGTTCGACCCGACGCGGCCGGTAGTCAACCTGGTGGGCCGGCCCGGCGTACCGATGGATCTGGCGCGCGTGATCCTGTTCCTGGCGTCGGACGAGTCCGAGTTCATCGTCGGCGAGATGCTGTTCGTCGACGGCGGCGTCAGCGCCATGCTGATCGGGGACAAGAGTGGATGATACTTGTCGCAGCGGCCCTCATCCTAAAGGAGCGCCCGTCCTTCGACCGTCGCCCTCATCCTGAGGGCCCGCCTTCGGTGGGCTCCTCAGGATGAGCGAGAGTGCGGAAACTGCTGATCGCAAACAACGGCGCTACCGGCTCGGCGTCGATGTGGGGGGGACCCATACCGACCTGGTGCTGCTCGATCCCGAGAGTGGCGCGCTGATGGTGGAAAAGGTGGCGAGCACGCCGAAATATCCGGCGCTGGGCGTGCTCGACGGCGTGCAGAG